>JAMPIU010000122.1 GCA_023667845.1 Dehalobacter sp.
AAATGAGACTTCAAAATCCGGCATGAATATTTGAGAGGACGTGCTGAAGACATAATAATGCCCTTTATCTTCATGTTTTAACATCAGGAGTATTTCTCTCGCGTGAATAGCCAGCTGAACAGCCTCAATCAACTCTGAGGCCATATCCTGCAGATCCAGTTTGTTTGAAATGCTGACACTGAAGTTTTTCAGCGCCTGCCGCTGGGAATACTCCGCCTTGTAAAACATCTTATCAACCAGTATGCAGGTAACCCTGTATAACGGCTGAAAAACGACAGCCACCAGCAGGGCTGAAAGAGTAATAAAATATGGTGTTATATTCTGGTATGAATTACCCAATTGTTTTTCAACGAAAAAAACGGTATAGACATATACACAGGTAATAAGGACAGCAAACAACGAATAAACAATGCCCTTTGTCACCATTAAACGCAATTCCAACATGCGGTGTTTGTAGATGGCATACATTATCAGAAGGGCATTGATGAAACATAACAGTATGTCCACCGGGTACCTTCCTACAGCGTGAATGACATTTAAAAGACTGCCTATGAACAGGAGCGATATTCCAGCTATAATAGGACCGACTCTTCCGTAGGTAGTTTTTCCTTCGCGTACACTTTGGCGCGCTTTAAGGATAATGGAAGAAATGAGAATGGATGTGAATATGTACATAGGTATCGCCATCTTACCTAATACATAGTAATATTCAATGGAATTATACTGTTTCCCGTTTTCCGTTATGGTTGTTGTAATCACACTGGCGTCTATGACCACAAGGCCCATCAGGTTCAATACGACTGCTGTAACCGTCAGGACGCCCCACAAAATCATCCGGAGAGGGTTGAGCGAGTTTGTAAAGACAGATATGAAGTAATACAGCAGATACGGGACAGCAATCATCCCCATCACCATGACCCTGTCCCAAAAAAGCACCCCTGGATAGAGCTCTAACGCCATAAACAATGAAGACGCGGTCCATAGTATCAAAGCCGCCAAAAACAGCATGAATATCCGTATAAATTTATCCTTCTTGGACAGCGATAAAAACAGCATTAATATACAGTAGCTGCTTAAAGATACTATCGGCACCGCCCAAAAGAATAATTCTGAAAACGGCATTAAAACACACCTTTTCCATTTCCGCCATTTGCGATTTTTAGAACTTCTATAACATCAAAATGGGAAGGATTCATTTTTCTCAAGCTCCTGCCAAACGTGTCTGAAAATTGGCCCATGGTCCCGGCAGGCATTATGGATATCACCAGGGGCTCGATTCCCAGCAGTTTTTTCAAATCATTATAATCGGTATCAACATAGCGGAAGTATATTGAAAGATGCTCCTTGATAATTTCTTTGGTCACAGCGCCGCGCAGTCCTTCAGAGCCAACTTCAACATAAAGGTGCAAAAAAGCTCTGTTGCACTCATCAAATTCCTTAACCGCAAACCACTCTGTTATATCAAGTTTTGAAAGGGTTAAAGCCTCGCTGATAGTGCCTTCTGAAATACGGGTAAAGCCGGCCAGATCTATGATTCTCGGGTCGCGGTCAACATAAGCGAAGTGAGGCAGGCCAATGCCGTCATCTTCTTTACTCAGCGACAGGCACTTGAAAATATCACCCATCCTGTAACGGGCAAAGGCGCCCCCTTTAAAACTTGAAATCACCAGCTCATATTCATTACCCGCCACCAGTTCATCCAGTAGATATGTGTTGGGGACATAAGAAGGATCATCAATATTCTTTTCCAGCTCTGATTTTGGTATAAACTCATAAAAACAAACGTCGGGGAAAAATACCAGGCCATCCTTGCTCCATGTTTCCGTGGCAATACAGGTGGGCTCCGTCCCGCCAAATATTTCCAGGGGCTTAACGCCCCAATAATTCTCCAGTTTCTTTTTTAAGCTCGCGGTATCAGTGCCGGCGCAGATCAGCCCTTTAAGAGTCCAGATATCCTTTGGCATGATTGGAACTTTATTTTGTTTGCTGTTAATCCAGGCTTTTAATAAGCGGTAGCTCATTTTAGGAGAAACCTTGAAAATACTAAATTTTTCACCGGATCCTCCCAATGTAAAGGTGTCGCTAATTTTCGCGATTACACTGCTGAGACCGAAAAACAGGTCAACGCCTTTCTGAAATCCCATTTTGAAACCGACCTTATTTCTCTGCCCAAAGCTCATGGCCACCGCTTCTTTAATCGGCGGCATGAAGTTTACCCACAATTCACTTAAAATAAGATGGGGCACCAATCCTGTAAGGTAAGGCAGCGGGGCCATGCCGTTAAGAAAATTTTCTCCTCCCCTTAACGTGAAATGGCCCTTTTTATTACTTGTGGCAAGAATCATACATGCTATCGTGTTGACCTTATGGCTTTTAAGCATACTCTCGGTATAAGGAGCCACTTTTACCGGTTTTTTAGCGCCTTCCCACGTGGTTTCTATCCACAGCAGGGGCTTTGCGGGCAGGGCGGAATCCAACCTGGGCAGTAAAATATCAGCATAATCTTCATAACTGGTAAGGGGAACCACCTTCCTGAACTCATCCACACCGGTTGGTTTCTTGCCTTTCATAATGCGCCGGCCAAGTTCACAATCCCCATACATTTGAAGCTGCTCCATCATAAGACGGTTTTGAATTCCCATAAATTCAGGCAATGAAAGGTCTAAAAATCCGCAGTATTGCTGCCAGATTTGATCATATTGTTTTTTGCGAAGTTTTTGCTCTAAATTCATCGCGGATCCCCCTGATTCAAGGTGATGCAATTTTTAATACTGGCAGGGTTGGGTATTAGAAAGGGAACCTTGCTTTTATACTGATCATATCCATTGAACGCTGCGGGGAAAAACCAGCGGTCCTCAACATAAACCAAAATTATATCCATGATCGTCCAGATTAATCCGGCCCACATCATCATCGTCCTGCCTGATGCAAGCCAGAGAAAAAGATAAAAAAAGAAAAACCAGATCACGCCCGGGTGACGGCAGAGAGCATACATCCCCCCGTCAACGACACTGTTTTTCCGCCCTGCCTCGGCGTATGTCACAGCAAAGGGCAGGGCTGAAAACATTGTGTAAAAAAGCATCAGGAAAGATGCGGTAGACAGTGCCCCAAAGAGCAATTTCAACGAAAAAACAACCTCTTCAGCCTGATAATTACCCAGCAGGATGCCGGCTGTGGAGATGGCCAAAAGAAATATGCCTGCGGCAAAACTTATATTTAAACTTTTTTTAAAAAACCGGGTTTTGTTGAGATCGAAGATATAAAAGAATGCAAAAGCCAGACATCCGGTAAGGATAAAAATCATTCAACCACACCTTAACATGATTTTCCTGCTGAAGCGGCAGTGATGCCGAACTTTTTATCAACAACTTCATATTCCACGTTTACAAAGCCGCACCCGGCAAGAAATCCGACCATCTCCTGTTCCCCATAAATTCTAACGTCCCCTCCAAAATTAAAGGGAGATGATAAATACAAGTTTATCAAGAACCTCATTGTATCAGTCCACCACGGGTCGGCGATGATAATCCTCCCGTTTGGCGCCAAAACACGCCTCATCTCTTTTAACGTCTTTACAGGTTCGGGATAATGATGAAAAGATGAATTGCATACCACCAGGTCGAAAAAATCATCGCCCCAGGGCAGGCTGTCGGATTCTCCGACGGTTAACTGTGCTTTCGGGCCTAAAAGTCCGGAGGCCTTTTCTATCATTTTCTCGGAAAAATCTATTCCATAGGCTTTGACCTGGGTGTATTCACCGGTCACCATGGAGAGTATGGCGCCGGTCCCGCAGCCCACATC
>JAMPIU010000123.1 GCA_023667845.1 Dehalobacter sp.
CTGCACACCCTCCCAGAAGTTCACCGCGGGTTCCCACGGCACACGCGAAAGGTTCTGCGCCATCTGCTGCAACTCGGCTTTGCGGGCGGGATCAGTTTCTTCAAGCGCGAGTTGCTCCAGCGCTTTGCGGTATTCCTGCGCCAGGTCGCGCGCCAGCGTGGAAGCGGTGATCATCGCCTTGAGCTGCGCGCCTTTTTTCCCCTTCTGGTCGGATGGCGACAGCGCGGCGTAGTGCTTCTCGAGGTCGGCGTGGATGGCCTTCCACCCCTGCTTGATCGCGCGATCGTACCCCGGCACCAGGTGACCGCTGGTGGCACCGGCGTTGCCGTAGCCGTGATTGTGATACCACAGCATGGCAGCCCGCGCGCCGTTCCTGCCCTTGACCAGGCGGTCGTATTCCTTTGTCTCCGCCCGGGTCAGGCAATGGGAGGTCATCACGTTGAAGCGCGCTCCCGCCAGCAGGTCGCCGGGAAGCATCTCCTTGGGCAGGTACTTCACCATCACCTCCTTCAGGAACCAGGCGCGGCGCTCCGGCAAGCTCCAGCTCCAGAAATTGGGATGCAGCTCGACCGGTTGCGCGATCTGGTTGTACGACGAGCGGAAGGTGGGGATGTAGAAGTATGTTTCCGGAACGATATAAAAAGTAAGCTCGTTGTATTGAAAGTCCCATGGGGTTCCCGTCGTCCAGGCGCTGTATTCATTGTTCCATTTGCGCTGCACGCCCTGGAAGTAATAATCGCGCAGCCAGCGCACGCGCGTCGAAAGCAGCTTGGGTTCCTTGATCTGGTACTTCGGTTTTTCGGTTGTGGTCGTATCCATCAATTTACCTCCCGGGGAATTCCGGCATGGAACCCTTCAACAGGGTTTCGCCATGCCGCAGCAGATTGGACATGATCTCAGCCGCCAGGTCGGGCTGGCGGTTGCGTACCGCCTCGACAAGACGGACATGATAAGCGTGCACGTCGCGCAGCACCTCGCTCCCTTGGACCAGTTGAAAGAAGGAGCCGGTGAGATGCGTGTAAACGTTTTTGAATGAATTCAGGATCAGCGGATAGATCAGGTTGCCCGAGATGATCGCCAGCGCGAGGTGAAAATCAAAATCGACTTCGGTGAGTCCCGCCACGTTTGCGCGGCTGCAATCCCGTTCGCGCTGCAGCAGGGCGTCCAGTTCGGCGATTTGTTCGGGTGAAGCGTGCAGCGCCGCCAGGCGCGCGGTCTCGGTCTCCATCAAAACGCGCATGGCGAACAGGCTTTTGATGAATTGCGGATCGAGCGCGCCCTGGTTGAACGCCAGCAGGGTGGAGAGCATGGCGACCGAGCCGGACTTGCGGAAATCGCTCACCTGCACCCCGCGGCGCGGCAGGATGGACACCAGCCCCTTGGCTTCCAGGTCCACCAGCGCTTCGTGCAGCACCGGGCGGCTGACGCCCAGGGCAGCGGCGAACTCCCGTTCGGAGGGCAGCCTCTCGCCGGGCTTGAGCTCCCCGGAGAGGATGAGACTTTCCAGGCGCGAGACGCAGGCCTCTTTCAGGCTGCTGACGTGGAGGGGTTTGAAGGGTAGGTTCATGGTAGGTTATGGGTAACTGGTAAAACCACCAGCCAATAATGATTATATTGAAGTTTTTTCCAAAAAGCAAATTTTTGATTTGAAACAATGTTGGAAATTTCTTCTGCAACTTTAGTGGATATGTATGTTTTATATATATATTTGTATTTATAGGTTTGAATAATTTTTGTAGTCAAGTTGATTAAAACTGAAATTCATATAAAATAAATTAAGGCAATAAGGAATATTTCAGCTTAAGGATATAGCGATGAGAATTCGAGAATACGAATATAAAGATTTAAAGTGGAAATTCTCAAAATTATCTTTTCAAAAAATCAACCTAATTGTAGGCGACTCTGGAACTGGAAAGACCAGGCTACTTAATACTATTTTTAATTTAGGCACATCAGTAGTACACGGAGAGGCTATTGGAGAATGTGATTGGGATGTTTGTGTTCAAATTGAAAAAGACATTTACAAATGGAAAATTTCTACTTATTTAGAAAAAGAAAAATCTTACGTTGGATCTGAAAGTTTATTGATAAATGATACACAGATTATTAATCGTGATAGAGAGTCTTTATTATTTAACGATGAAAAAATGCCAAAGTTGCCAAAAAACCAACCTTCGATATATATATTCAAAGATGAGCAAAAAATAAGTCCACTTTATGAGGGCTTTTCTAAAATATTACGCCGACGGTTTTTTAGTGATGAGCAAGAGAAAAACACAAGACTAATCATGTTAAACATGAAAATGATAAATGATTTCGGAAAAACACTTGATCTTTTTGAATTGTATAAAATGGATTTGCCTCTAACCCCAAGGCTATTAATTTTGAAGCGATATTTTCCAAAAATTTATAATCAAATAATAAATTCTTTTCTTGAAACTTTTGAATATGTCACTGAGGCGGGTATTCTTGAAAATCTAGAAATTAATAATATAAACATACCAGACAACACCCCAATTTTTTGTATAAGAGAAAGGAATGTTGATAAACCTATCAGGTTGGATGAATTATCATCTGGAATGCAAAAAGCATTATTAATAATTACTGACTACTTTTCACTTCCTGCAAATAGTATTTATCTCATTGATGAATATGAAAATTCGTTGGGTATTGGTCCAATAAATTTGTTACCTAACCTACTTAAGACATATGATAATGACCTGCAAATATTTATTACAAGTCACCATCCTTACATTATTACAAAATTCCCTGTGAGTAATTGGTATATTACTCATAGAATTGGTTCAAACGTAAAATTTGAATTTGGAGAAAGCTTAGATAATATTTATTCGAAATCTTTACAGGATAAATATTTTCAATTAATAAATGATAAAAATTATACTGAGGGGATAGGGTGAATATATACACAATCGTTGAGGGAGAAAAAGCCGCAAAGAAAATTTACCGCGAATGGATTAGTTATGTGAATAAGGACATACATCCAGTCGATTATATTCAAGATGTGGTATCTAACAATTATTACATTCTAGCTGGTTATGGCCAACCCGAATTTTATAACCGAGTAGATACGGCAATAGAAGATGTAAATATCAACAAGGTGTTTGATCGCCTTGTTGTTGCAGTAGATTCTGAAAATGCAACTAGAGACCAAAGGTTAGAGAAAGTAAATAAGGTTCTTGCGTGTCACAAGTGTCGTGTTGAAGTAAAAATCATCATACAACATTTTTGTATGGAGACTTGGTTTTTGGGAAATAAAGATACTTTTAGAAGAAATCCCCAAGACCCTAATCTTGTAGAATTTATGAGAATTCATAATGTGAGACAAGAGGATCCGGAATTGTTGCCAGGATTACCAGAAAGAGAATGGAATCGTTCAAATTTTGCATATAATTACATAAAAGCTGGGCTTATGGATAAATATTCAAACAGAATGTTCTACACAAAAAGCAATGCCGGCAATTTAATATGGACAAGAGGTTTCTTTACACAAGTAAAAGCGAGGTTGGCTGATACACATCATATAAGTAGTTTTAATAGTTTCTTGGATGCCTTTGTTTAAAACTACATACCAATAGAAATGTAAATGTAGTTTTTCGAAAATCGATCCCAGTTTTTATGTGAGCAATTTACCCCCCCATCTTCTCCAAAAACGCCTTCGCCTGCTTGCGCGTGCGCGGGCTGCCGCTTTCGCTGTGTCTCTCCGCAAATGTGAAGATCTCGCCCTTGTTCTCCGCAATTTCGAACAG
>JAMPIU010000124.1 GCA_023667845.1 Dehalobacter sp.
CGTGTCTTCGTGCAGTGTGTCGGCAATACTTTCATCCATCAGCCCGGAACGCTCCAACACCTTGCGGCAAATGATCAGGCCGTTCAAGTGAACGTGACCTTGACCGCCTTTTATCAGAACACTAAACAAATCGACTGGGTCAATACCGGGGGGCAGCGTTGTGATGCCTTCGCCTGCAATGCTGTGGTCATGCCAGCGCTCACGGCTGACTTCGTCTTCGTAGTACATCCCGACAGCGTCATAAACCCCGTCGCAGTCTGATTGTCGTTCAAAAACAGAACGAGCAGCAGCAAACCGACCTGGCAGGTAAAAATCGTCC
The DNA here is from genome assembly GCA_023667845.1 of Dehalobacter sp. Taxonomy (NCBI): domain Bacteria; kingdom Bacillati; phylum Bacillota; class Clostridia; order Eubacteriales; family Desulfitobacteriaceae; genus Dehalobacter; species Dehalobacter sp. The sequence continues at coordinate 320 of JAMPIU010000124.1, forward strand.
GCGTCCAGAAAGGCGATATAAGGGCAGGTGCTGTTGGTGATACCCAGGTTGCGGGAAGGCCCAGCCCCTCGGTTGACCCCGCCTGGGTGCTGAAATAATTTCACCTGGGGATATAAACCAGCTAATTGTCGGCAGACCGCCAGGCTGTCATCCGGGGAGCAATCTTCAACCAAAATCACTTCCCTTACCTCGGGCTGGGCAAGCGCGGATTCCACCGCCTGAACGAGATAAGGGGCCGCGTTATAAACGGGTGAAATTATGCTAACACTAAAATCCATCGGCTAAGTAAGTATTCAAACAATTTCTGCTCAAGGCTTTAAATGCTTTTCAGAGTGCACAAACAAATGGGATTGAGCAAAATGCGTTATGAATGGAATCCAATTTCTTCCCCTAATAATCAATAATGGATGCTTATGCACCGCTTTTGCTGCGGATTTGAGTTTATGAAGAAAATTATCCATGATTGCAGTGGATTCATCATTGCTTAAACTCCAGTTTTGCGTTGCATCCAACAGTTTGATGTAAAGGCTGATGATACACTGAGCATCCCTAATATTTGTAATTTTTTTTGGCCATTTGAATCCTTCAATAAGGTTCTCCGATATGGATTCACCAGTGTACTGTTTCACCTGCCTTCGAACCACATCGTTAGTATTTTTTGTCTGATCTTCAGCCTTTCGTACTGAAATGTTATCGCTATGCCATCGATAGAAATAGAGCGTCTTATTAAGGTTAGATATTTTATTAGTTTGGATGATTCTTGTCCAAAGGTCAAAGTCTGCGGCGGTTCTCTGATTTTCTACGTAACTAAAACCTTGTTGAGAAAACAAACAACGCCTCATCATCGTAGAAGCTTGGCAGATAGCACAATGAAAAATGAAGTCCCAACGTAACAATCCGGGAAGACTGGCCGTCTTCATCAAATGTGAACCTGACTTATCATCCCGAACAATCAAATAATCAGTTCCCAAAACCGAAATATCATGGTTCATATCTAAAAACTCGACTTGTAAGTCAAACCTGTGCGCATCACACCAATCATCGGCATCCATCATTGCTATATATTCACCTCGCGCAGCAGCGATACCTCTGTTCTTTGAAAAACTCTGACCCATATTTTGGGAGTTATCCAGAATGCGTATACGCGGGTCTTGAGAGGCAATTACCGAGAGTAGTTTTCCCGTATTATCTGTTGATCCATCGTTGACAATAATGAATTCAAAATCATCGAAGGTCTGGCACAAAATGCTGTTAATCGCTTCAGTCAAGTGTTTTTCACCATTCCAAACACACATAACCACGCTGACTTTTGGATTGGGTCCATCTGAGTAAGATGTCAATTTGTCGCTCATATTTTCTGGGAAACTGATTTTATAACCGCTATTAATAGAAAAGGTTGAAATCATGTGAGTGTAAGTTACGATTTTTTTGATGATTTTCGAGAAATGAATTCCAGCGAAATTTAACATAATGTATTAAGAATATTCCCCACTCATCCAATTTAATCAGTAAGATTGGGTGTTTTTTAACAGATTTTGCCGCAGTCTTCAGTATTCTGAGAAAGTCAATCATTATGGCTGCAGATTCTTTTACGTCTAGATCCCATTTTTCGGTGGACTTCAAAAGAAGCAAGATAATCCCGATAATGCTGCGAGCTTCCGATAATTTTGTAATATCTTGAGGGTGTTTAAAACCTTGAATTAATTCCTCTGGAATTTCTATACCGGTGTAATACTTTATCTGCTCATGGATAGTCAGGTTGTTATAATACACAAAAGTGGAGGCTTTTACTACAGTAAGATTTCCTTCATGCCACCTGTATGTATGTAATGGTTCCTCAATGTTTGTAATCTTATGGTTTCTTGAGACCTTGGAGAAGAATTCAAAATCTTCCCCTTCGATACCTTGAGCATACGTAAATCCTTCCTCCGAAACCAGGGTTCTGCGCATCATGACTGATGGATTATTGAGGGCACAATAAAAAACCAGATGCCAACGGGCCAAGCCAGGAAGATTATATCTCTTTAAGAGCTTAGTGAAGCCGTCTGATCTCGATTTCACATAACTAGTCCCAAGAACAGCAATATCAGGATTTTCATCCAGAAACTGAACCTGCCTAGCAAACCGCTCCGGGTGGCTTTGGTCGTCTGAATCCATGATTGCAATGTATTTTCCACGAGCAGCAGCATTACCGATATTTCGTGAATACCCTACACCCATATTTTGAGGGTTACTCAGAATTCGAAAGCGTGCGTCCTTTGAAGCATAGTCATTGAGTATTTCTGCAGTTTTATCGGTGGAACCATCATTGACAATGATGAACTCGAAATCACTATAAGTCTGATCCAGGATACTTTGGATGGATTCCCGCAAGTATTTCTCGCCATTCAAGACGCTCATTACCACACTAATTTTCGGAGTTGAAATTGTTTCATCCATTCTTACCAATGATAATCCTTGATTTGCGGAGCACTCTTTTGTCTGTCTAAATTTTTATTCTATCCCAGCTTTAGTTATCAAATTGCTTCCACTTTGCTGGCATAATTACTGGGTAACCCCTTGCATCTACATATATACCCTCCTGAAAGGTCCCCGACCTCACCTCGAAAGAATATGCGTCTGGCACCCAATCAAATGTCATCTTTCCTGAACCAACCCATAAGTTAACACCATATTTTCCCGGAGCAAGAAACAGGGACTCAAGATTAGATGTAATGTAGGAATATCCTGGTTTACTTGATATCCCTTTTTGCACATGCCCAGAATGCATTTGAAAGACTTTGCTTCCGTCCTCTGCAGTAAAAGAAATAGAGAATTCAGCAGTAATGCTGGTGTTGCCTAAGTTCTCCACATCCACTCGACAAGCAAAAGGTCTCCCTGTCACAGGACTGGCAGGCTCGACAGAAAAATCTTGAATACGAATGCGGTGATTTCCAAGCCGCTGGTCTTCGTTAGGAATGAATTCACTTGGCCTTTGATAAACATGCAAGTAATCGGAAATGATCTCATCGGTAGGACCTGCATTTACAATTTTGCCATCTTTCAAGAGCATGGTCCTGGAACAGAGATTCCTCATTGAAACCATGTTATGACTGACAAACAAGACGGTACGCCCTTCACCAGCAACATCACTCATCTTGCCAAGGCATTTCTTCTGGAATTCAGCATCCCCGACAGCCAGAACCTCATCCACGATCAAGATCTCAGGGTCCAGGTGAGCAGCCACAGCGAATCCCAGGCGCACGTACATGCCGCTGGAATAGCGCTTGACGGGGGTATCGATGAACTTCTCCACCCCAGAAAAAGCTACGATCTCATCAAACTTTCGGGTGACTTCTTCCTTGTTCATCCCGTAAATTGCCCCATTAAGATAGACATTCTCGCGCCCGGTCAGCTCAGGGTGAAAGCCGGTGCCGACCT
>JAMPIU010000125.1 GCA_023667845.1 Dehalobacter sp.
AGAATACTACAATACCAAAAGGATTAAAAGCAAATTGAAAGGACTGAGTCCTGTTCAATACAGGATCCAGTCCTCCAGCGCAGCTTAATTATATTCTGTCCAGATTTTGGGGTTCAGTTCATTATTGACGTCCTTCATTGGGGCTAAGTTGTGATACAGCCCCCAGTGATATAACATTTTACTTCTTGGTAACGTCAGACCTATGAATAGAGCATGAGCAGCGTTAAAGCCAACTCAACCCCATCTTTTTCCTGATCTGAATTAAGAAACTGTGATAAAATTCTTTCCCTTGCCATTTTAAAGATCATTTCCATGTCACTCATCTTAAGAACACCCTCCTATTCTTTAGGGTTCCATATTTATTTTCAGATAACAGATGGAAGTTTCTATTACTTAGAGCCATATTCCACAATAAATTCCGTAACAGCTTTTAAATTTTCTGCCTTGGCATCATTTTTGGTTGCCAAAACTTTGTCCGGTGCAAAGACAAATCCGCCGCCCGGAGCCAAATCATCGATTAATCCCTTGGCAACTTCGATACATTTTTCCTTTGTTCCGTAGTACAGGTCGTTTGTCCGTAAGCCACCGGCAATACACATCGTTTTTCCTAAGGCTTTCTTCGCTTTTCTGAGATCGTCTTCTTCAAAGAATCCAATAACCGATCCTTTTGGAAGCTCCTGGATGTACTCGTACAAATGTTCCCAATTCTTTTCAAATAGAATGAGAATCTTGACACCTCTTGCTGCAACTGCTTCAACATATTTTTTAAAGGATGGCCAGTAAACCTTTTCAAACTCTTTCGCTCTGATAAATTGCGGCAAATGCAGATATAAATGAACATATTTGTCATCAGAAACAGTACGCATTTTTCCAAATGTGTCTTTTACCATAGGGTCGACCATTGCCATGCAGGCTTCAGCCACTTTATCAGGACATTTTTTAATATCCCTCATAATCCCTTTGAAATCCCTTAAATAGTCCATTATCATATCACCGGGCATAAAATGGTTTACACCCGCGTTAGTTATCGGAAGTCCATGTTCAGTTTTAAACCTATCCGCCAACATCTTTGTTGTTTGACCAAATTTGAAGAAGATGGAAAGCGAATTGGCATATTTCGCAAACTTTTCTTCTAGCGTCCCCTCTTGGAAAATCTTATGTTTTCTAGGAAGAATTTTGTCGCGGATAAATTTCATCGGATCGGCAATAAGCTCATCATACTCTTCTACTGCCATAATTTCCGAATGACCGGTGGCGATTTGAATGGTTTCCGTCGCATTGTTAAAAATTCCGCCGCCTAAGGAATACACAAAATTAAGGGGAAAGGTTACGCGTGAAGCGAGTGCACCGTCAAAGGGAAAATCTGTTAAGGCCTTGGAATAAGCTTTGTATTCAAGTTCTACATCTTTTAATGCTTCTTCTAAGGTTGTCCCATAATAAGAAAGAGCCCAATTATCAACCAGACCATAAATAGGAACCCTATCCGGTTCTCTTAATTCGATGGCATCTTTGAGCCTTTTGACACGCTCATCATACAATTTCATTTTATCACTCATACTAGATCCTCCTGTGCTATTTATTCACAAGTTTTCTTCGTTGCGGGTTTTCCTCTGATACTGATTTGGCGGTTATCACATAACCCTTACGATTAACCCACCCACTTCTGGCATATTTTTACACCTTCTGCTGCATTCGAGGTAAATGCATCAGCGCAAATTGTTTCACAAGCTTCCTTCGTTACAGGGTTTCCACCGATAATAACTTTAACATTGTTGCGTAATCCCGCTTCTTCTAAAGCCTCAACAATATTTTTCATCGATTCCAATGCCAAAGTCAAAACACCGCTTAAACCAACAATTGTAGGATTTACTTCTTTTACTTTTTTTACAAATTCACCTGCAGATTGATCGATACCCAGGTCGTATACTTTAAAACCAGCTGCTTCAGCCATGCTCTTAAAAATGTTTTTTCCAATGTCATGCAAGTCGCCTGCAACAGTTCCAAGCACCATTGAACCGACAGTTCCAGCATTTTGGGTGTCCATAACCGGCTTTAAAATATCAATTGCACTGGTTAACAACTCCCCGGCAAAGATCAAATCACCGACAAAGTATTCCCCCTTTTCAAAAAAATCTCCAACTACTGACATCCCGCTCTGACAAGCAGCTACCACCTTTTTTGTTTCATCTGGACTGGGATTTGTGTTAACAAAGTCATTCAGCATTTCAACTACTTTTTCTTCATCAAGTTCTCCAATTTTCTGTGTTAATAGCGACAAATTCATTTTAATTTACCTCCAGTATTTAAAAATTATTAATATAATGTTAACCTATTAATTTAAAAAAATTATTGCCGAAAAATTGATAACGTTATCTTCTTTTAAGTTGTATTGTATATACATTTATATATATTTTCATTAGTAAATACTACTCATATTTTAAATATTTTTTGTTGTGCAAGTCTGCAACATCCCAAGAAAAAGTTAAAGACGCCAAAAAATTTCCAGCGACCCTTACAAAGGCGACGCTGGAAATTTTTTACCTATACTTGTTGGATTAATATTTGAACTTATACATTTCCGGCCATTCCAACCACCATTTATATTTATCGACAATCTCTGTGCCATAACCAAACATATCGTCGATACCTTTTAAGAGGCTTGAGGCAGCTTCTCCTTTGCTTCCGATCCAGATTCCGGCCTCATGAAACCATGAACTTTCCTTGGAGCTCCATGGACAAACTTTAATACAAACGCCGCAGCTAACTCCTTGATCATTGCTTGCCCTAAATTGTGCACACTTTTTGAAATCGCTGTTCCAACGCAAATAGCCGTTATATTCAACCATGTCCTTATCACGCGTGATAGCTTGGGAAGGACAATTATCGGAGCACTTATTGCACACACGGCAGAAATCCGCCATTCCGAAATCAATCGGTTTATCCGGGACCAAAGGCAAGTCCGTGGTGATCGCTGCCACTTTGTTGCGGAACCCCATGCGCGGATGGGCTACACAGTCCCCTGTCCGAGTAAGTTCCCCCATCCCTGCAGCGATTAAGCAGGGCGCCATTACGGCACCATAGTTGCCAAAATGGTGTGCTCTGGCGTGGTATCCAAGCTCTCTGATGTATTTAGCCATAATTATAGAAATGTTGGCGGTCGCATGATAACACCGGAAAGATTGGGAATCTGAAATTCCGTCATATCCGGTTGAGGCCAAGTAAGTCTCTAAATGCTGCTCAACCGCAACAACGATGACATAAGGCATCTTCTCCGTAAAGGGTACATCTTGAAGAGGAGTTCCCCTTGGAACCATACCGCCGATAATTCCCATCATCGGGGGATTCATTTTATCAGAGTAATAACCGTATTCAGGCATTTTCCCGATTCCAACTTCATCAGCTCTTAGATAATAAGCAACATCCTTAATATGCATGGACATTTGCTCGGGATCAGGTATCGGAAGTTTTTCCTTTTTGGGCTGACCATCAACGATGTTTTCTCCGAATATGGGGGAAATAGCCCAGCCAAGCGCATCACTCAGCGGGTGTCTAATACCGATCGTATAGAACCCCGCCTGTGCTTTGGGTCCTAAAAGACCTTGGGCAACTAACGCAAATCCCATTTCTTTTTCTTTAAACTTCTTTACCGTCCCGACAATTTTGGATGTGCCAAGCCATTGGTCATTGTACTCTGCGAAGCTGACGGAAGCGCCTCCATAATTAGGCTCGGGTTTCAACTTAGACCATTGTCCTTTTTTGGGGGTAATGTATTCGTAGTTGCTTACCGCAGCTTCAGCTATTTTTGAGGGCGCTTTGATCGCGCCAAGTACTCCCATTGCAGCTGCAGCCGCTCCTGTTTTCAAGAAGCCGCGACGGCTTACCGGAAATCTTTTTTCCGGAGTATTTTTACTTTCTAAAGAATCTGTCATTTCTTTTTACCTCCTTTCATGCTGATACCGATTCACTGTCTTTTACTTTTTTAGTACCGATAAATCCTAGCAGGCGCGCTAGAATCACGGCAATTACAACTGCGATTCCTCCAAATAAGAAGATGGCTGTACTTGTTGCCTTGGCGTGACCGACAGCGGCATTAATGTAAACAAAGGAGATCCCCATCCATAAGACAATGCTCCCAATAACGTATAAAGCCCAAACAAGCACGGTCTTCCACATGACATCCTTTTTTGCATGTGGTTTAATAAACAAAATTCCAGCTAAAAATAATATCCCAGCAAAAAAAATCAATACAGTACCCATAGCTTTTTTCACCTCCCTCATTGCGGAACTATTTTTATTTCATGCGCCATTCGCTAATAATATAAAGCATCATATTAAAATCTTCTGTGTTACTATGCACATAATAATTGGCTACCATCAGGTAAAAAAAATTTATTTGATTAGTTCAAGTACCTCTTCAACTACAATGTCGGAGAAAATATCGTATACCTTGTCACCGGTTTCTTTCGTAGCGATTTGTGGATCGCCTAAATATGCCAACGGGGCGCCTACATCTTTCCAGTCGTTTTTACCAGCAGAAATTCTCTCAAAGAGATGTTCTGCCTCATAATTAGGTTTTAGCTTAATTAATTCTTCCTGATCCACTAATTCGGGATATTTAAGTAAAATTAAACCCGTTTCCCATTCTCCGGCATGAAAATCCCATTCCGGATGTTCTCCTTTGCATACTGAACTCATTCTAGGCAGTCCATGATGAAACCACGCGGATACCTTAACATTTAATCCATCTTTTTTCAGTGAAGCTCTTTTGATTCCTTCTTTGATCGCTTCGTTATTTTGAGGTTCGCCATGAGCGCATATAATGACTATTTTATTAAAGCCCCATTTGGCTAAGCCAAGACAAACGTCTTCTACAATATTAGCAACAGTTTCAAATTTCAGAGTGATATTGCCATCAAATGAGTTCGCAATATCAGCTAAAGTATAATGAAGTGTGGGAGCTATTAATGTTTCAATACCTTTGTCTTTCAATTTCTGGGCAGCCCGTTCAGTCATTTCGTTAGCGCTAACTACATCAACCATCATTGGCAGATGTGTCCCATGAACTTCGCATGGACCCATTGGAAATAGGGCAATGTTTGTTTTTTCTTTTAAATTCCTAACTTGCTTTGTTGTCATATTAGACAGATAGTTAAGTTTCATTATACGTATCCCCTTTTATTTTTATTTGGCATATGTTTTTTTACCTCATACGCCATTCGTTAACAATATAAAGCATAATATTGAAATCTTCTGTGTTATTATTCACATGGATATGCGAACACATATTTCATTTTAAGCCAAATATAGCATGAAGAAATGCCTGATTCTTGGCATTCTTCATGCTATATTAATGCGATTCTCATTTTATAAAATGAAAAAATTATTTTATGATAGTCACTAATCAATACTCAAATAAATCATTTTTTAAGATAAATATACCGCCCATTTCTAGAATAAAATTTTCAGCGGCGCCTTCTGCAGGCACCGCTGAACCAATCTCATAAATTCATTTGGAATAATGATTTTACATTTTAATTTTATACATTTCCGGATATTCTATCCACCATTTATATTTATCGACCATTTCAGTACCATAACCAAACATATCATCGATACTTTTTAATAAGCGTGCAGAAGACTCTCCGTGGCTGCCGATCCAAACACCGGCCTCATGGAACCACGAATCCTCCTTGGAACTCCATGGGCATACTTTAATACAGCGCCCGCACATATATCCTTCTTCATTTGATGTTCTAAATATTGTACATTTTTTGAAATCGCTGTTCCAACGCATATAGCCGTTATACTCGACCATGTCACGATCAGTTGTAATCGCTCCGTTCGGGCAATTCTCCGCACATTTATTGCATACTCTGCAAAAATCTAGCATTCCAAAGTCAATCGGTTTATCCGGCACCAAAGGCAAATCCGTGGTAATAGCCGCTACCTTGTTGCGGAATCCCATGCGAGGATGGGCTACACAGTCTCCTGTCCGGGTAAGCTCCCCCATCCCTGCAGCTATTAGACAAGGCCCCATAACTGCTATATAATTGGTATAATGAGATGCTCTGGCATGATAACCCAATTCTCTGATGTATTGAGCCATTATTACGGCAATGTTAGCTGTAGCGTGATAACACCGGGTAGATTGGCTATTGGAGATTCCATCATATCCAGTTGACGCTAAAAAAGTTTCCAAATGCTGCTCAACCGCGACAACAATCACATAAGGCATCCTCTCGGTAACCGGTTTTTCTCCGACGGGAAGCTTAAATCCACCGCCGAAAAGTCCGGGATCCATTTGAGCAGAATAATAAGCGTATTCAGGCATTTTTCCGATTCCGACTTCATCAGCTCTCAGATAATAAGCCAAATCCTTAATATGCTTGCTCATTTGCTCAGGGTCAGGTATTGGAAGTTTGTTTTGTTTGGGTACACCATCAACCATTTTTTCATCGGCCATAGCATGTACTGCAAAGCCTAAAGCGCTACCCAGTGGATATCTTGGTTGAAAAAGCCCACCCTGTGACTTTGCCCCTAAAAGCCCTTGAGCAGACAGCGAAAATCCCATATCTTTTTCACTGGTATTTTTCACAGTACCAACGATTTTCGATGTCCCAAGCCACTGGTCATTATACTCTGCATAACTGACAGAAGCACCCCCGTAATTAGGTTCAGGCCTCAATTTTGACCATTGACCTTTATTCCCCGCAATAAAGTCGTAGTTGGTTACAGTTGCAGCTTCAGCAATCTTAGAGGGGGCCTTTATCGCTCCAAGGGCACCCATGGCAGCTACCGCCACACCTGTTTTCAGGAAGCCGCGACGGTTCACCTGAATTTTTTTTTCAGGATTGTTTTTACTTTCAATGGAATCTAGCATCCCTTTTACTCCTTTCATGCCTGTACCGACTTGTTGTCATTTACTTTTTTGTTGCCGATGAAACCCAACATACGTGCCAGGATCACAGCAACGACTACCGCAATTCCTCCAAATAAGAAGATAGCTGTACTTGTTGCCTTAGCGTGGCCGACACTGGCATTGATGTAAACAAAAGAGATTCCCATCCATAAGACTGCGTTGCCAATACCATATAAAGCCCAAACAAGCACGGTCTTCCACATGACCTCTTTTGTGGCACGTGGTTTAATACATAAGATTCCGGCTAAAAATAGAATCCCAAACAAGAAAATCAAAAAAATACTCATGGCTTTTTTCACCTCCTTTTATTGACTGACAGTAGATTCTCGGAAACTCTCAACTCAGTCTTATCAAACTAGTTATCCATGATTCCGAGTTACTATACTAATATTGTATATAGCCCTACTTCTTGGCGTATTTAGCGATCACTGCTTTTAACAATATTTTGACTTTGCTTTGCTCGCCAATTCCAGATGGAATTGCCTACAGTAACAATTTAACCTATAGAAGGGGCATCTATTTAAGAAATAACCGACTGTTTTGCTAATACTCCTAGTGGGCTACTGGCAAGCCGCCCTGAAGATGAAAATAAAAAAACTGCTTTAGCATATTACTGAGAAAAGCAGTTCTTAATAGCAATTAGTAAGATATTCCCACATCAATCATCTCTTTTAATTTTTCTAAATCATAAATAATAATTACCTTTCTTTTTTTTATTAAAATTTTTTCTTTTCTTAAACTTGCAAGTATCTTACTGACTGTAACATAATGAATCCCGGTTATTTCAGAAATCATTTTATTGGACAAAGCTATTTTTATTTCCCAATGATCAATATTAGATTCTCCGTTCGATTTGTAAAGTTCATAAAACAATCGTAAGACCCTTACAGAAGGGGCATATTGCTTCATTTCAGTGAAATGTTTTAAAAAATATAATGCCTTGGCACTAATATTTCTAAAGAAATCAAAAATTATTTGTTCGTCTTGTTTAAAGATTAGAAGCAGTTGCTCTTTAGTGAAAAAGCATACCTTACTATCCTCAATCGCAACAATCTGAATTCCATCTTCTTCAGATTTAAACAATCTATTCATAAGACTATGCCGCCCGGCAGTGTACATTAATATTTCCCTGCCCTCATCCACGATCGTATAAACATTAAATCTCCCAGAGATTACATATATTGCCCTATCCAGTATTTCATCAGGAAATACTACGATCTCTCCCTTTCCATAGTTACGTATGAATCCTAAATGGCAATAATCTAAAAGTTTACTGATAGGATAAAATGTATCTGGCAGGATATAACTTTTAAGAAGTTGATCCATTTTTTTATCCCTCCATACTGCGAGATTTGATGGACGCCTTAGGCAAGACAACAAGGCTAAATTATTATTCTCATTCTCATTATTAATTATAATTGAATAATTGACCTAAAAAAATAGCCATGGCTATTTTACCGTTATTTTTTAGTCCTGGCTATATTGCTACTATTTCAAACTTCACTTCAATTTTACAGTAACTTTGACTGCGTCTATTTCTACGGCTACTTCAGAATTTTTTCATTACCTGCTCTATCTGTTCATAATCTTTCTAAAAATATTTTCTATGTCAAAAAAGAGAAAGCAGGGATTTAGAATTACTGCTTTCTCTTAATAACAAACTATCATGATATCATTTTATTTTCATCCAGTCATTAATTAAATTTTTAAGTCCTTGCAAGTCAAAGACTGTGATCTTATTTGTGGTTTTATGCAAAATATTTTCTTTTCTTAGATATCCAAATAGTTTGCAGATAGTCACATAGTGAATACCTGTCATCTCTGAGATAGACTTTTGGGATAATTTAACGTCAATTTGATAAACGCCATCAACCAATTTCCCCTGATTAAGACAAAGATCATAAAGTAAACGCAAGACCCGGGCTGATGGGCTATAAAGGGCCATCTCATGGGTTTCCCGCATAAAATAACTACATTTCGACGAATAGGATGTAATGAATTCAAAAATCATTTCTTTATCCATCTGGAAGATTTCTGAAAGTTGTTCTTTGGAGAAAAAACATACTGTGCTGTCCTCTACGGAAACAACATGAACAAAACAGGGATCAACTGGGAATAATCTGTCGGAAAAGGTATAAGGGCCCGCATAGAACATTATTTTTTTTCGTCCATCTTCATTAAGAAAACTTATACTTAGTTTTCCGGAAAGCACATAGACGATTCTATCTATTAACTCTCCGGGCAAAACAATGGAATCCCCTTTACGATATTCACGGACAACACCCATGTTAATATAATTTTGCAGCTTTTTCATCGGATAAAAATGATTCGGTAAGGCCCCATAATTATTTGCTATTTTTTCCATACTTTTATTCTCCCGCAAATATGACATCATTAAATTTAGACAATAAATTTAAATTATTATACTCCTTTATAAATGATTAAACTATAAACTGCTATACAATTGGACAAAGATCTTATCTTTTGAATCAATATTAACATAGAATAAGAATTCTGTATGTTATCCAGCATACAAATGTAGAAAATGTTGAATACAATCAAAAAGGCAAGAAGCAGCTTTAAGCTGCTTCTCCTAATTCTATACATAGTAAGATGGAAGAATACCTCATTGACACTATCCTTTTGCCAAATTCTCCTCCAGCAAAAAATCCATAGCTGCTCTTCTCAAAAGTTGGGTCTCCATCATCTTTAGCTCTCCGGACAGACCGGCTTCCTGATCATCTTGCCGGCTTTTCTTAAACTGTTCTTTTACCTGCTTCATTTCTTCACTAGTAAGCCGAATCCCTTCCGCTTGAATCACTGCATCCAAGATTTTTTCTCCCAGAATTATTTTGGCAGCCTCTTCTTTACACTCAGCCAGCAACTCATCGGCCGTTATCTTCCTTTGCATTAAGTAATGAATGAGTTCCATGTCGTGGACGTCTTTAAGCTCCTCGGCAAATTTCCGGTATAAATTCTCTGCTGCTTGTTTTAAGGTCTCTTCATCGAATTCATACTTGCTTCCATCGGCCAGAGCTTGAAACACTTTTTCGATGTTGGCTGCGCGTGCTATTGCTTTTTTCTCTTGATTGATCTCTGCTGATAATAATTCTTTTAATTCCTGTAATGTTTTTACTCGTGGATCAATTTCCCGGATAGTGTCGTCTGTCAATTCCGGCTCTTTCATACGATATACTTTTACAATCTCGACGGAAAAGGTGATACGCTGCCCCCATAAGGCTTGGTATTCCAGTAAGACAGGTTGTATCGTGGTTTCAAATATCACTGTTTCACCCATCTTCTTGCCAAGCAGGTTGGCGGAGAAATCCTGTAAGACGTTCTCGTCACCTAATCTGAACTTAAAGCCTCTCTCCCTAAATTTGGGGACTGTCATACCATTTTCTGTTCCCTCAAAGTTTACGATGACGTAATCTCCGGGTTCGATTGGTTCATTACTTTTCTCGACCTGGATTTCGTCCATTGATTTCCGAACATAATTGATGGCTTCATTAATTTCTTCTTCTTTGACGGATACATCAAAACGATTGACATTTAATCCTTTGTACTGTCCAAGTTCAAATTGTTTCATTCCGTCTCTAACCTCCATGTTGACTGTCACTTAGGACATCCTCCCCTTCTGAAAATATTCAGCGATCGGCCCGGATAATGCCAATTGATTGAAGCATTACAATCACGTGAGCTGCTCCCAGTATCAGTATTAAAGCTATAAATAACAGATCTTTTATTTTCAGGCTTTGTCGCTTTTCCATTGGTTCCATCTTTGATTCCCTATTCGGTTCCACATTTGTTTCCATACTCTCACCCCGTTATTCCGCCAACGATTGAGTAAGTTGAGTATAAAGCCGACTGGACAGAAGAATTGACAATAAAACCGGCTGATAAACAGACTAATGAAAATAAATACCGGCAGCATTAACCACATGACCCATACGGCTTTAAACAGGAAGAATGCACTAAACGGCTGGTAATCCAATGTCCCATAGTCCCCTAAGAAGGTTCCAAGCATGATGGCCACCCATAGGATGGTCGGCGCAGCCAGCTTCAATTTCTTGGTGACTTGCGGGGAAATCCCCAGGGATTTAAAACCTGCTGCTTTATTAATGACCTCCTGGGCTGCTCCGAAAGGGCAAATCCATGCACAGTAAATGTTCTTTCCTAAAAGAACAATGAAGCCCAAAGATCCAACAATAAGGACGTACCATCCCACATTGGTCAAACCGGGTATTTGCAGCGTTATTAATGAGAATAAATTACTAGCTGCCACGAATTCTTTTACGAAAAATCCCATAACACCAAATGCTGCTAAAAGTATCCAAACCCGGAGCCGCACGAGTTTCTTGATCAAAGCTGCAGCGAGCGCGATGATATAGATCATTATCATCGCGAAATCCTGCCGGTTAAATTGATAAGTGTCATAAGGATTGCTCCAGCGCGTATGAAAGAATTGCGATGCTACATAGGCAGTCCCTTTGTTGACAGCCTCGGCTACCGCATGAGACGATACCGTGGAACCGGTTACCCGGTCAATGTAATTATTGGTTTGTCTTTCATCCAGATAACCAGAATATCCTGAAGCCCCTCCTAAATAAATAGGTTCTTTGACGGAGAGATTCTTAAATTGATCAAACAATTTTCCGGTATAGAGTCTCTCAAAAAAGATGGGAGTCTCACCCTGCTGGGTAATGATCACTTTTTCCACCAAACCTTCTTGGTTGATGATGGTCATGGCTTCTATGCGGGATTGATATCCTACTGCGGAGTCACAAACGGCATAATACTTCTCTCCTGCAGCATCAACTTGATAAGCACGTTGGGTTCCTATGATTTTCTCAATAGATGTGGCACCAGGAACGTTCTGCTGAATAACCGCCTCGTAATCAATGGTTTTACTCGTCCAAAAGATACCGTAAAAGATCGCCGCTATTGCAGTTATGAATAGTATAGTCAAATAGTAAGACTCCAGGTCTCTCTTTTTACTAGCCATCTTTTTTCATCCTTCGCTGTTATTGAGAATAAATACGCAAAGACGTAATAAAGTACGCAAGCCACTATGCCAAATGGATAAGTGGCTGGCGTATTTTAAAAGCATCTTATTCCTTCATTTATCTAGACTGAGGTAGTTGCAGAATTCTCTTTGCTCTTTTTTTCTGAGCGGTTTAATAGTCTATACGTAATAATACCCGGGATGAGCGTTGCACCGCCAAAAAAGACAAAACCCATTGAGGCAGCCTGGTATTCGTGCTCAAGAAGGCTAGCATAACCCCAGGCCAGAGTAAATATAAAGAAGAAGTTCGCAAGAAAACCACAAAGCTGTATAGGGATTGTATTTTTTACTTTGCTTTTTGAATACTGCCAAATACCAAATTGAATAAAGAGCATTAACATACCGAAAAACATCCAAACAAAGTCATTCGCAATTTTCATTTTAGTTTCCCTCCTTTATTTTGTCGGTTCGGTATCCTTCCAGAAATCTTTCACCATGTTCGCAACATAGCCAGACTCAATCCGTTCTTCAGGATTTACGGGGCCATTATAGCCAAACCACTCGTCAAACTTGCGGGCCGCATCTTGAACCAAAGGAATTTGGGTCGCAATTCTCGCCACATCATGCTGCCATTGATCGATTTTATTCCAGGAACAGACCGAGATACAGTTTCCGCAATCTCCACCGTTATAGGCAAAGAAAGAGAGACAGCGATGAGAGTCGACATGCCATTTTTCCGTGTAAGGATTTTCCGACGGACCACAATCCTCGGGCTGCAAAACCCGTGCTTCTTTCTCGTGAGAGATGGCCTGTGACGGACAAGCATCCGCACATTTCATACAGAGGCGGCAAAATTCACGTACTCCAAAACTTCTTGGCTTATCAGGGACGAGTTCCAAATCCGTATAGACCTTGGCGATACGCAGCCGGGGCCCGTATTTTTGGGTGATTAGCTGTCCAGCTCTTCCTACCTCTCCCAGACCGGCTTGGACTGCAATTGGAATACTCATTCCGGTATCATTTCCCGACGGAATTGCATAGTATCCAATCTCTCTTAAAAAGTTTGCCACTTTGAAGGCCACTTCTCCCATGTTCGAGTAAGATTTACCCGGCGCAGCGCTGTGTAGGATGGAGGGGGCCGTGCGGTATGCTTCGTAATCCATCTCAAAAACCATCGTAACAACAGATTTTGGTTGGAAACCGGCATATTTTTCCCAATCCGCATCAAAAACGGTTTGCCCGAAGGTCTCTACTTCCCCTTTCATAAATTTATAAGGATCCGTCGGGAAAAATTCAGTCCTGCCATCCGGTAATTTGAACGGTTTAAGGTTTGGCCGAGACCAGGTTGAATAGGTCCAGCGATCATCATAGGGCGCAATGCCGACCAGATCTGCCCCCAGGAAGCGGGCTGCTTTTTTCACAATTCTACTGGCCTCTTCACCTGAATCGAATTTCCATTGCCGCCCTTGACCACGTCTCTCCACAACTTTGGAATTGTCCCAAGAATACATACCCTGGATAACCACCGGTTCTGTCCCAGATTCATTGGTTGCAGGGTTAAACGGATAATGCGCAATGACGCCGCCCGGGCCGCTCCCGGGTGCGGTGAATCCATTGAATTTATATTCTACGGACCAGGCTGCCACATCCAATGCTACTTCCAGTTCACGCCATCCCAACTCATCCTTGCGCAGTGGTAAAACCGTACCGTCATGATGGGAGAAAAAAATACCTCCCGTTTCAGTAAGGGTTGCATCACGTCCTTTAATTCCTAGCGTCTCAGCGTTAATTCTGGGAAGTTCTTTCCCGGTATCTTTTTTTCCTGTGATTTTAGAAACATCGTCATGCTTAAATTTAAGTGGGGATTTGTTTTCCTCCGGATCAAAGACCCTTTGGTATAAGAGCTTGTTTCCGGGCAAACGTTGGTATTTTGCATCCACGGTGTAAGGAAATTCCGAGGTCTCTTTGATTGGAGCTACGATCTCTGCCGCTTCAGCTGTCAATGGGTTAAAAGTTTCTTTCGCCGCTGCAGCGGATGCAACTGCAACAGCTACGGCACCCATGAACGATGTTTTGAAAAAAGATCTTCTGCTTACATTGTGCGCCATGTAGTCTCTCCTCCCTTAATATGGAATTATTAATCCATTTTTTATTGTAGGCTATCCTAAATTATTGTCTCTGTGTCTAGGAACACATTTGTTAAACTATTGTTGAAAACATTTTTAAATGTTTAAGATTGACAAATTACGGATATCTTCAAAGATAAAGAAAATATGTAACCCAGATAACAAAAACCCTGTTGTCTGGGCAATATGTTTTCTTTTATTATTTTGCTATCCTTAGAGCTATAGTCTTTCATCACAAAACAAAATCTCAATGTCTAAAGGGGGTATCTAACAAAAAGGTAAATAAAACGATTAAGTGCCTGTAATCACTAGCAGGTGAAGAAAAAAGGGAGAGTGATTTTTGTGTGGTTAATCTGGATGGCGGCAGGAGCGTTTACTTTCTTTGTCGCCCAAACATTCAACAAGCGCTTAAAGGAAAAAGGAATTATTTTAAAATGGTATCAATGGGGAGTTTTTGTCATTTGGTATGCGCTTGCCTTTTTGGCAATTGATATTGTCTGTCTCAGTATTGCTGAACATGAAACAAGAGCAGCCACAATCATGGGAGCGGCTATAATAGCCATCATGCTGGTATTACTGCCCCTTCTCAGGAAAATGCTTAATCCGGGCAAAAAGAACCCGATCAACATGGAGAAAAAGGGGGAAGTGGCATGAAGACTTCAAGAAGAAATTTCTTGAAAACAGCACTAGTGGCTGGAGCAGCCTTAAGCGTTCCTGTCTTGATAGCACCGGAAGAAGCCCAGGCTAAAACCGTAGACAAACCAGTTTACGAGTTGACTAAGGATTATGGCCGTTTCAATCAGAAGAATACCATGTTCGCCCGCAAGTTTTGGGATGCTGAATACAACGCCTGGAGAAAAACTTTACAGGCTCGCGATTTTAGTGTAAAAGATGAGCACGAATACATGGCTATGAACTTGGCTGCATGGCACGTGCATAATAACGGGGCATTTATGAACGCTTTTGGAGTTTCCGCCCAATCACCTTTAATGCGGTGGGACGATGCCGTCATTACCATGGATGAAAAAGTCTCCGAAGCCTATAATACAGTTACTACTAAAAATACTGATAACCCCATGATTTGGGATGATACGATAGCTCCAAATGCTTTTCAGGCAGAGCCTGAGGTATTTAGCCGAAAGGTCAAGAACGCCGGCTTATTTCTTGGTGCATTTGATGTAGGTATTGCCAAATTAGACCCCAATTGGATTTATTCACAATACTTTAACTTTAAAGAAAAGACAAGTAAGCCTTGGCCAAAAGATCCTGCACAGTTTAAGTATGCTGTAGTAGCGGCGATCGAGATGAAAAATGACCCAATTCGTGATCTAAAAACCTACAGTGCTTCAGCAAGCGCCGGACTGGGCTACTCTAACATGGTGGAAATTGCAGACTCACTGGCTAGGTTCATCCGAGGTTTAGGATATCCGGCTATCCCTATTGGTAATGATACGATGCCAACAATTCCTGCCGCACTTGAAGCCGGTATGGGCGAATTAGGAAGAAACGGATTGCTGATTACGCCTAAATTCGGTCCCCGGGTACGGTTATGTGCCGTACTTACCGACGCACCTCTGATGCCAGATAAGCCTGTGGATATGGGCGTTAAAGCATTCTGCGATGTCTGCAAAAAATGCGCGGAAAATTGTCCTAACGGTTGTATTAGCTCAGGTGAACAAACAGCTGAAACACTCAACATATCCAACCGCCCCGGTGTCGTCAGATGGCCTGTCGACGGAAGAAAATGTTTTGACTTTTGGAGAATAAATCGTTCATCTTGCAGTGTTTGCATAGGAGTGTGTCCGTACAATAAGGTAAAAGGAACAGCTTGGTTCCATGACATAACACCTTCGGTCATAGAACATGCCTCACCTCTTGATCGTTTTCTGGTCTTCGTGGATAAAACTTTGGGATATGGTGCAAAGAAACCTTTTGAACTTTAATTAAAGACCCAAAATAAACAATAGTCATAGGGGAAGTGTTACTTTGAAAAGCGCACTTCCCCTACCTCTCTGGAGATGTAGAAAATGAAAAATTATTTGCTGGTTAAAAAGATAATAATATTTCTGGCAATTATTGCTCTACTTGGAGCTTGGTTTATTTCAGACAAACAAAAAACGAATGAAAACACAAATAACGCCAAACAATATGCTGGGGTATTAAAGCAAGCTTATCCGCAAGCAGAAGAATTCGAAAAAAGCTCCTCAGACCCTTTAACTTTTTCGGCAAAAGATTCAAATCAAAAAGAGATTGGTTTTGTAGCTTTTGGAGAAGCCAATGGTTATGGTGGTCCTCTGAAGATTGCAGTAGGTATAGATTTAAACGGACAAATTATTAGCACAATTATTGCCGAACAAAAAGAAACCCCTTCTTATTTAGAAGAAGTCCTAAGTAAAGGTTATTTGGATAAATTCAAGGATGTAAAAGTAACCTCCCCTTTTGTTCTGGGAATAGACCTTAACGGAGTCTCAGGTGCCACCATCTCCTCAAAAGCGATAGCTAAAGCTATTCGCAACGCATCCCATGCTGTCGGCAAAAAGGATCTGAACCTTGAAGTCAAAGAAATAAGTGAACCATGGAATTTTGGAGCAGCAGAAGCTGCCGTAATGTTGATATTTATTTGTGCTATTATTTTTTCTTTCTTCACTAAGCAATTGAATCTTCTCTTTAAAAGGAAATTAAATCTTCGATTTCCAATTATTCTTTGTAGTATGATAGTGCTTGGCTTTTGGCTCGATCGTCCAATTTCTATGCAATATTTGACAGGCGCGATGTTAGGTTTCTTTCCTTCAATACGGGAAAATTTTTTATGGTATTTAATTTTATTCACAGGAATTGGTTTGCCATTATTCACAGGAAAAAATATTTATTGCTTTTGGGTTTGCCCCTTTGGCGGTTTGCAGGAAATAATCAATAAACTTTGTGGGGTAAAATACCGTTTAAAAATTGCCAAAATCTTTAAAGTAACACGTTATTTCTTGCTATGGCTTGGTATTCTTCTAGTAATAATCAATAACAATCCGGCTTCAGGAAATATTGAACCGTTTGGAACAGTATTTGGCTTCAAAGGAACAGGATTTGATTGGATAGAACTTATCATCGTGTTGGTAATAGCGGTATTTAGCTATAGGTTCTGGTGCAATTTCTTATGCCCGATAGGTGCAGTAATGGACTTGTTAAGTAACGCAAACCATATGGTTACAAAAAAAATGTTGCAACTATATAATAGAACAGTTGTTCAAAAATCAGAAACTATCTCTTCAAGTCCCAAACAATAAAAAGATACTATTTTAGGATTTGATTTTTGCTCAAGGGGTCTGAATCTATAACCATATATCTGCTCTAAACACAAGTACTACTTTAGCTACTTAATCTTTAATTTTGGTTAGTAGCCGAGTATCTGTCGAACCATCAATTTCTATTACCCCGTATTCTTCTACAAGTCCCCTGTTAATAAAAAGCCTATTTCTGACAGTTTTAAGTTTCCCTGTATGTTTATACTGGCTGATCATTCGGCATACCGTACTCCGAGAGGCACTGATAATCTCTCCTATTCGCTCATGGGACAAGTTTACCGGCAGCTCATACCAATCCCCGTTCCCGTGTTTCTTTTGTTCCCCGGATTGGAGCAAGGAAACAAAATAATAGATTAACCTCTGATTGGGAGTTGACAAAGAAGAAAATATATTTTCCCCTTCTAAAATTGACCTCAATCTCAATGTTACAATGGATACCATTTCAATTCCTAAATTGATGTCCTCAAGCATGGCCTGAATCAAATCTTTTCGGGAAACCTTATACGCCTCGCAATCTTCGATAGCGTGAATGCTTACAGCAACCGGAAGCTGATCGAATGCCGGTCCTAAGCCAAAAACCCTTCCAGGGCCTACTAAAGAGGCAATTCTTTCTTCTCCACAGAGATTATTCAGATAATATGCAGCCCATCCTTTAATGACAACATACGCATGTTCCACCACACTCCCTTCCGGAATGATGATGGTACCCTTTTTAAATGATACCTTAGTTCCATTACTTGAAGCATGTTTGATAACAATGTCTTTAACCGGCCGTTCAATCCACTGTAAATACACAAGCGAATTGGAGATATACATGTTACCTCAGCCCCCCAAACGTATTAATTTAAAAGGATTATGGTCTTGCCAAATTCTCCTCCAGCAAAAAATCCATAGCTGCTCTTCTCAAAAGTTGGGTCTCCAACATCTTTAGCTCTTCGGACAGACCGGCTTCCTGATCATCTTGCCGGCTTTTCTTAAACTGTTCTTTTGCCTGCTTCATTTCTTCACTAGTAAGCCGAATCCCTTCCGCTTGAATCACTGCATCCAAAATTCTCTCTCCCAGAATTATTTTGGCAGCCTCTTCTTTACACTCAGCCAGCAACTCATCGGCCGTTATCTTCCTTTGCATTAAGTAATGAATGAGTTCCATGTCGTGGACGTCTTTAAGCTCCTTGGCAAATTTCCGGTATAAATTCTCTGCTGCTTGATTTAAGGTCTCTCTATCGAATTCATACCTGCTTCCATCCGCCAGAGCTTGAAACACTTTTTCGATGTTGGCTGCGCGTGCTATTGCTTTTTTCTCTTGATTGATCTCTGCTGATAATAATTCTTTTAATTCCTGTAACGTTTTTACTCGCGGGTCAATTTCCCGGATCATATCGTCTGTCAATTCCGACTCTTTCATACAATATACTTTTACAATCTCGACGGAAAAGGTGATTTGCTGCCCCCATAAGGCTTGGTATTCCAGTAAAACAGGTTGTATCGTGGTTTCAAATATCACTGTTTCACCCATCTTCTTGCCAAGCAGGTTGGCGGAGAAATCCTGTAAGACGTTCTCGTCACCTAATCTGAACTTAAAGCCTCTCTCCCTAAATTTGGGGACTGTCATACCATTTTCTGTTCCCTCAAAGTTTACGATGACGTAATCTCCGGGTTCGATTGGTTCATTACTTTTCTCGACCTGGATTTCATCCATTGATTTCCGAACATAATTGAGTGCTTCATTAAGTTCTTCTTCTTTGACGGATACATCAAAACGATTGACATTTAATCCTTTGTACTGTCCAAGTTCAAATTGGTTTATCCCGTCTCTAACGTCCATGTTGTCTGCCACTTAAGATATCTCCCCTTCCGGAAATTTTTAACGATCCGCTCGGATAATACCGACTGATTGAAGCATTACGATAATGTGAGCTGCTCCTAGTATCAGTATTAAAGCTATAAATAACAGATCTTTTATTTTTAGGCTTTGTTGCTTTTCCATTGGTTCCATATTCGGTTCCATCTTTGGTTGCATATTCGGTCCCCTATTTGTTTCCATACTCTCACCCCATTATTCCGCCATCGATTGAGTAAGTTGAGTATAAAGCCGACTGGACAGAAGAATTGACAATAAAACCGGCTGATAAACAGACTGATGAAAATAAATACCGGCAGCATTAACCACATGACCCATACGGCTTTAAATAGGAAGAATGCACTAAACGGCTGGTAGTCCAATGTTCCATAGTCGCCTAAGAAGCTTCCAAGCATGATGGCAGCCCATAGGATGGTCGGCGCAGCCAGCTTCAATTTCCTGGTGACTTGCGGGGAAATCCCCAGGGATTTAAAGCCTGCAGCTTTATTAATAACCTCCTGGGCTGCTCCAAAAGGGCAGATCCACGCACAGTAAATATTCTTACCTAAGAGCACAATAAAGCTCAAGGCTCCAACCATAAGTACGTACCATCCTATATTGGTCAAGCCCGGTATTTGCAGCGTTATTAAGGAGAACAAATTACTGGCTGCCACAAATTCTTTTACGAAAAAACCCATAACACCAAATGCTGCTAAAAGTATCCAAATCCGTAACCGCACAAGTTTCTTGATGAAGGCTGCAGCGAGTGCGATGATATAGACCATTATCATGGCAAAATCCTGTCGGTTAAATTGGTAACTGTCATAGGGATTGCTCCAGCGCGTATGAAAGAATTTGGATGCGATATACGCAGTTCCTTTGTTGACAGCTTCAGCTACAGCATGAGACGATACGGTAGAACCGGTTACCCGGTCAATGTAATTATTGGTTTGTCTTTCATCCAGATAACCGGAATATCCTGAGGCTCCTCCAAGATAAATGGGTTCTTTGACGGAGAGGTTCTTAAATTGATCAAACAATTTTCCGGTATAAAGTCTTGCAAAGAAGATGGGGGTCTCGCCCTGCTGGGTAATCATGACTTTTTCCACGAAGCCTTCTTGGTTGACGATGGTCATGGCTTCTATGCGTGATTGATAGCCTACGGCCAAGTCACAAACGGCATAATACTTCTCTCCTGCAGTATCAACTTGATAAGCACGTTGGGCCCCGATCATTTTCTCAATAGATGTGACACCAGGAATGTTCTGCTGAATAACCGCCTCGTAATCAACGGTCTTACTCGTCCAAAAGATATCGTAAAAGATCGCCGCGATTGCAGTTATGAATAGTACGATCAGATAGCAGGATTCCAGGTCTCTCTTTTTAGCCATCTTTTTTCATCCTTCGCTGTTTTTGGGAATAAATACTTCATAGACGCAATAAAGTACGCAAGCCACTAAGCCAAACGGATAAGTGGCCGGCGTATTTTTCAAACATTTTATTCCTTCAATTTATCTAGACCGAGGTAGTTGTAGAATTCTCTTTGCTCCTCTTTAGCGAACGATTCGATAATCTATACGTAATTACAGCCGGAACCAGCGTTGCACCGCCAAAGAAGATAAAGCCCATTGCGATCGCTTGATATTCACGTTCCATAAAACTGGAATATGCCCAAGCCAAAGTAAATATTAGCAGGAAGTTTGCAATAAAACCACCGATTTGCAGACCAATCGTGTTTCTCCCTTTCCCCTTTAAATACAGCCAAATACCGTATTGAATAAGCAACAGCAACATGCCTAGAATAGCCCATACGATTACACCAGAAATTGTTGTCATATTGGTCTTCCTCCTTTATTTTGTCGGTTCGGTATCCTTCCAGAAATCTTTGACCATATTGGCGACATAGCCTGACTCAATCCGTTCTTCAGGATTTACTGGGCCATTATAGCCGAACCACTCGTCAAATTTACGGGCCGCATCTTGAACCAAAGGAATTTGGGTGGCAATTCTCGCTACGTCATGCTGCCATTGATCAATTTTATTCCAGGAACAGACTGAGATGCAGTTTCCGCAATCTCCACCGTTATAGGCCCAAAAAGAGTTGCAACGTTGAGCGTCAACTTCCCACTTTGATGTGTAGGGATTCTCCGACGGGCCGCAATCCTCGGGCTGCAGAATCCTTGCTTCTTTCTCGTGAGAGATGGCTTGCGCCGGGCAAGCATCCGCGCATTTCAGGCACAAGCGGCAGAACTCACGTACACCGAAACTTCTTGGCTTGTCAGGAGTAAGCTCCAAATCCGTATAAACTTTAGCGATACGTACCCGGGGGCCGAATTTTTGAGTAACTAACTGTCCGTTTCTCCCTGCTTCCCCGAGACCGGCTTGAACCGCAATAGGAACGCTCAGCCCGGTGTCATTTCCCGACGGAATCGCATTGTACCCTATCTCTCTCAAAAAAGTTGCGAGCTTATACGCCACTTCTCCCATGTTCGAGTAAGCTTTGCCCGGTGCGGCGCTGTGAAGGACCGACGGGGCCGTGCGGTATGCTTCGTAATCCATTTCGAAAGCCATGGCAATAACGGATTTTGGCTTAA
The DNA here is from genome assembly GCA_023667845.1 of Dehalobacter sp. NCBI lineage: Bacteria > Bacillati > Bacillota > Clostridia > Eubacteriales > Desulfitobacteriaceae > Dehalobacter > Dehalobacter sp. The sequence continues at coordinate 21,781 of JAMPIU010000125.1, forward strand.
AGCCGGCATACTTTTCCCAGTCTGCTTCGAAAACACTCAATCCGAAAACTTCCACTTCCTGATTTTTAAGAAATTTTTCGATATTAAACGGAGCATAAACGGTTCTGCCATTAGGCATTTTGAACGGTCGGGCTTTTGGTCTGCTCCAGTTGGCATAAGTCCACCGATCGTCATAGGGTGCAATACCGGCTAAATCCGCTCCCAGAAAGCGGGCTGCCTTTTTCATAATCAGACTGGCCTCGTCCGCAGAATTGAATTTCCATTGCCTTCCCTGACTCCGCCTTTCTTCAGCTTTGGAATTATCCCAATTAAACATTCCTTGAATAACCACAGGTTCTTTCGCCATTTCATTCGTTTCGGGATTAATGGGATAATGTGCAATCACACCTGCCGGACCACTACCAGGCGCCGTAAATCCGTTGTAATTATATTCCACTGACCAAGCCGCTGTACACAAGGCGACGTCCAATGCGCGCCAGCCTAATTCTTTCTGGCGCAGCGGCAGAACAGTACCATCATGTTGAGAGAAAAAAATTACTCCCGTTTCGCTAACGGTTGCATTACGCCCTTTAATTCCAAGCTTCTCGGCATTAATCCGCGGTAGGTCTTTTCCGGTATCTTTTTTCCCTGTGATTTCGGAAACATCATCATGCACAAATTTCATTGGCGTCTTGTTTTCTTCGGTATCGAATACCCTTTGATAGTAAATCTTATTTCCCGGAAAACGTTGATATTTTGGATCGACGATGTAAGGAAATTCCGAGGTTTCCTTGATCGGAGCTACCATGTCCGCCGCTTCAGCCACGAATGGGTTAAAAGTCTCCTTTGCCGCTGCCGCCGTTGCCACGGCAACAGCCACAGTACCCATAAGTGATGTTTTGAAAAAAGACCTTCTGCTTACATTGTTTGCCATGTAATTTCTCCTTCCTTAATATAAAATCATGATTTCGTTTTCATTATACTTTTCTCAAATTATTGCCACTATGCTCAGCAGCACAGTTGTTAAATTAATTTTGGCTAAATTTTTATTGGTGTAAGATCAATGCAAATAAAAAAACTTGTGACGCGCCCAGAGGGTACGACACAAGTTCATTTCGCTGAAGCCACCATTAATAATCAAACAAACCCACTATCTATAAACACCTATTTTTTCATAGTCTTCCATGATTATTCCTTTGTGAACATAAATTTTATTATTGTCATTCTTTAGCTTGCCTACGTTTTTGTAATAATGGAACATTCGACATACCGTAACCCTCGTGGTACCAATAATTTCTGCTATTCGCGCATGAGACAAATTGACAGTTAACTCATACCAATCGTCATGCTCTTTATATTCCCCGGACTGAATCAGTGACACGAAATAATAGATTAGCTTTTCTTTTGGAGATGACAAGGAAGAAAATATATTAGCTCCTTCAAAAGCGCACATCAATCTCATCGTAACAGTGGATACTATTTCTATTCCCAAATTAATATCCGCAAGCATTCCTTGAATCAGATCGTCCCGGGACACCTTATAGGTTTCGCAGTCTTCAAGAACTTTAATACTTATGTTAATTGGCAGTTGACAAAAGGCCGGTGCTAAGCCGAAGATTCTTCCGGGACCTGCCAGACAAGCAATTCTTGATTCCCCACAGATACTATTTAGACAATAAGCTACCCATCCTTTGGTGACTAGACACGCATAATATACGACATCCCCTTCATGAAATATGGTTGCACCCTTTTTGAATACCTCTTTGTTATTTTTCCTTTTAACGAAGTTAAAGAGAATTTCATCTACAGGTGGATCTATCCACTCCAAACGTACCGCTAAATTATCAAAATACATGACTATCACCCCCAGAATAATAGTCTAAACAAAAATACTATCTAACTAAATTAGTATTTACTAAAAAATCCATAGCTTTTTTGCGCAAATATTGGTTCTCTAGAGCATCGATATCATTCGTCAGATCAGCGGGTTGCTCATTTTTCAGGTTTTTCATCCATTGTTCTTTTAAATCATTAATTTCTTTGACAGTAACTTGAATTCCTTCTGCTTGAATTACAGCGTCCAAAATTTTCTCTCTGAGAATTTTTCTCGCAGCCTCTTCCTTGCACTCAATCAATAACTCGTCGGCAGATATCTTTCTTTGCAGTAAGTAAACCATGAGTTCTGTATTGTGAAATTCCTTAAGCTCTCTGGTAAATTTCAAATATAAATCCTCTGCTTTTTGATTCAAGATTTCTTCATCGAATTCATACTTGCATTGTTCTGCCAGAGCGGCCATCACTTTATTAATATTAGCCACATGTGCTCTGGTCCTTTTTTCTATAAGAATTTTATTTTCCAGCATTTTTTCAAATTCCTGCAGCGTTTTTACCTTTGGCTCAATCTCTTGTATGGTTTCCTCTGTCAATTTCGGCTTTTCAATCACAAATACTTTAACAATTTCGATGGAGAATGTGATCTCGAGCCCCCATAAGGCTTGAAATTCAATTAAGACAGGTTGTATTGTCGTATCAAAAACTACAGTGTCGCCCATTTTCTGTCTGAGCAGCTTAGCTGAGAACTCCGGCAAAACATTATCGTCACCCACCTTGAATTGTAAACCATCTTCTTTCACTTTCGGATAAGGCATACCCGTTTCTGTTCCAACAATATTAATGATTACAGTATCCCCTGTTTCGATTGGCTCATTCCTTTTCTCGACCTGGATTTCGTCCAAAGATTTAAGAATATAGTTAATTGCTTCATCAAGCTCTTCCTCTTTAACTGATACATCAAAGCTTCCGATATTTAATCCTTTATACTTTCCAAGTTCAAATTGTTTCATTTCTTACAACCTCCATATTGACTACTACTTGATACTACCTATCCTGCCGGTTTTTTAGCGATCCGCACGGATAATCCCAACCGATTGAAGCATTACAATGACATGTGCAGCACCAAGCATGATGATCAAGCCGATCAATAACAGATCTTTCATTTTTAGCCTTTGTTGGTTTTCCATCTTTGGTTCCATATTCCGTTCCATAGTCGGTTCCATATTTGATTCCATACCCTCACCCCATTATTCCGCCAACGATTTAGTAAGTTGAGTATAAAGCCAACGGGACAAAAAAATTGGCAGTAAAACCGGTTAATAAACAGGCTGATGAAGATAAAAATGGGTAACATTAACCACATCACCCATACAGCTTTAAACAAAAAGAAAGCGCTAAAAGGCTGATAATCCAAGGTTCCATAGTCTCCAACCCAGGTCCCCAGCATGATTGCAATCCATAGGATGGTCGGGGCGGCCAACTTCAGAATCCTGGTAACTTGCGGAGAAATCCCTAAAGATTTAAATCCTGCGGCTTTGTTTAGAAACTCCTGTGCAGCTCCAAAAGGACAAACCCATGTACAGTAAATATTCTTCCCAAAGAGAACAACAAAGCCCAACGATCCGACCATAATCACGTACCATCCTAAATTTGTCAAGCGGGGTATTTGTAACGTTACAATCGAGAACAGATTGTTTGCCGTCACAAACTCTTTGACAAAGAAACCCATAACTCCAATAATGATTAAAAGCCACCAAATCCGAAAACGGGAGATTTTCTTTATAAAAGTTGCGATCAGCGCGACAAGAAAAACCACAATCATTGCTAAAGTCTTACTGTTCAATTGGTAAATGTCATAAGGGTTCGTCCATTGCTTATCAAAGAATTGAGATGCTATATACAAAGTCCCTTTGTTAACAGCTTCGGCAACAGCATGCGATGATACCGTTGAGCCAGTTACCCTGTCAATAAAATTTTCTGTTTGTCTTCTGTCCAGGAAACCGGAATAACCATAGGCGCCTCCCAGGTAAATGGGCTCACCGAGAGAAAGGCTTTTAAATTGATCAAAAAATTTCTGGCTATAAAGCCTGTCAAAAAACACAGGCGTTTCGGCATGCCGGGTAACAATGACTTTCTCTACCAAACCCTTATCGGTGAGAATTGTCATGGTTTCAATCCGAGATTGATATCCTACCGCTGAGTCACAAACTGCATAATACCGTTTCCCAGCAGCATCAATCTTATAAGCGCGTATAGTTCCTACGATTTTTTCAATGGACGTAATTTCTGGTACGTTCTGCCTGATAAGTGCAGGATAATCAATTGTTTTTTCGGCAAAACAGGCGCCATAAATGATTGCTGCAATCGCCGTAAAGAATAATGCCATTAAATAATAGGACTTAATATCTCTCTTCTTCCTCTCCACTTTTTTCATCCTTTTCTAATTTCAGAACAACCGTCTGATAATAAAGGACGTAAGCCACTTAAGACCTCGCAAGGCAAAGTGGCTGTTTACGTCTTAATTAAATATTTTAACCTTTTACTTTTACCTGATTAAACCGAGATGGTTTCGGAATTGTCTGCCTTCTTCTTCGACGGACGGTTAATTAATCGATACGTTATCGCAGCCGGAATCAGCGCCGCACCGCCGAAAAATAAAAAGCCCATGGCAACAGCCTGGTATTCTCCCTCAGCAAAGCTGGAATAACCCCAAGCCAAAGCAAATACAAACAGAAAATTGGCACAAAAAGCACATAACTGCAAAGGAACCGTATTTTTCCCTTTAAGCTTCAAGTATTTCCAAATACCGTATTGAATCACCAGCATCAATATACCGATACTCATCCAAATTAATACATCGAAAATCGTCATGTAGGATATCCCTCCTCTTTATTTTGTAGGTTCGGTGTCATTCCAGAAATCATTAACCATGTTCGTGACATAGCCAGATTCAATCCGCTCTTCGGGATTTACAGGACCGTTGTAGCCAAACCATTCATCAAACTTGCGAGCCGCGTCCTGAACCAACGGAACTTGGGTAGCAATTCTGGCTATATCATGGTTCCACTGCCCGATTTTATTCCAGGAACAGACCGCAATACAGTTTCCGCAGTCCCCACCGTTATAGGCCCAGAAAGAGTTGCAGCGGTGTGCGTCAACGTGCCATTTTGATGTATAAGGAACTTCAGAAGTACCACAATCCTGGGGCTGCAGAACCCTTGCTTCTTTCTCGTGAGAGATGGCCTGAGAAGGACAAGCATCCGCACACTTCATACACAGGCGGCAAAACTCACGGACTCCGAAGCTTCTCGGTTTGTCTGGAACAAGCTCCAAATCTGTATAGACTTTGGCGATACGAACCCGAGGACCGTATTTTTGCGTGACAAGCATTCCGTTTCTTCCCGCTTCCCCTAGACCGGCTTGGACAGCGATGGGAACACTCATTCCAGTGTCATTCCCCGACGGAATCGCATAGTACCCAAGCTCTCTTAAAAAAGTTGCAAGTTTAAAAGAAACTTCTCCCATATTGGAATAAATTTTGCCGGGCCCAGCGCTCTCAATGATTGATGGCGCCGTTCGGAAAGACTCATAATCCATTTCAAAAGCCAATGCAATTACATTTTTGGGTTGGAAACCGGCATATTTCACCCAATCAGCTTCAAAAGTACTTAGTCCAAACACTTCCACTTCGCGGTTTTTAAGATATTTTTCAATGTTATACGGCGTATACACAGTTCTACCGTTTGGCAATTTGAACGGCATGGTTTTTGGTCTACACCAGTTACCGTAGGTCCAGCGGTCATCATAGGGCGCAATTCCGACGAGGTCCGCCCCTAGAAAACGGGCTGCTTTCTTCACAATCTTTGTAGCTTCTTCCGCTGAGTCGAATTTCCATTGCAATCCTTGACTCCGCTTGTCTTCAGCCATGGTGTTATCCCAGTTAAACATCCCTTGGAAGACCACAGGCTCTTTTGCCATTTCATTGGTTTCAGGATTAATGGGATAATGCTGGATTATTCCAGCCGGACCACTGCCGGGTGCAGTAAACCCGTTGTACCAAAACTCTACCGACCAAGCTGCAACACTCAAGGCTACGTCCAATTGGCGCCAGCCGACTTCTTTGTGCCGCAGCGGCAGAATAGTACCATCATGTTGGCCAAAAAATATAACGCCTGTTTCAGAGACTGTTGCCTGCCGGCCTTTAATACCAAGGGTCTCAGCGTTAATTCTCGGCAGATCTTTTCCGGTGTCTTTCTTTCCGGTTGTTGCCGAAACGTCATCGTGGACAAATTTAATCGGCGTCTTGTTTTCTTCCGGATCAAAAACCTTTAAGTAGTAGACCTTGCTCCCTGGTAAACGTTGATACTTTTCGTCCACTGTGTAAGGGAATTCCGATGTTTCTTTAATAGGCGCTACAATGTCTGCCGCCTGGGCAACTAGGGGATTAAATGTTTCCTTTGCAACCGTAGCCGTTGCCACAGCCGCGGCAACGGTGCCCATGAGTGAAGCTTTGAAAAAACTTCGTCTGTCTAAGTTTCCCATGAAGTCTCTCCTCCCTAAATAAGGTAATTTTAATTTCATGTTTATCGTACTTTAGATTCAATCGACGAACCTGTATACGGTGATACACCTTAGAAAAAATGGTTTATATTCATTCCAAAATATTACCTTTTCCGAGAAGATAGCAGGGGAAGGCCGTAAACATAAAAGAACCTACTTATTAGATTAGACACTTGAAAAATGGTCTAATAATAAGTAGGTTCTTGTTGCTTCATTAAGCATATTCTGCCGATAGAGTCTGTTTATTTCACTGTCTATATTTCACGTACGGTTCTGAAGAAGAAAATACTAGGCTTATTTTTTACCAATAAGCCGGGATAATCCTTCACCTAGCTGAGCCAATGTTTCTGCGGATTGGTTTACCAAAAGCATTTTAGCATTTTGTTCCTCCGAAGCGCCAGATACCTCTTGCGTGCTGGAAGCCGTTTGTTCAGCTATGGCACCAATACTCTCGATAGAAATGGCAGCTTGCGTCGTTCCGCTGGCTATTTCCTGTGCCGCAGTCGTAACCTGCTGAATCTGACTGACAACAGTCTTAATCTCCTCGACAATTGTCTGGAATGATCTCCCCGCCAGCTTGACAGCCTCGACGCCTCCGGCTACTTCATCCTTACTTTTTTCCATCATTTCAACAGCACGTTCTGTCTCCCGTTGAATATTACCGATAAGAATTGCAATCTGGGCTGCGGAAGTTGACGATTGTTCCGCCAGTTTACGTACTTCATCGGCTACAACAGCAAAACCTCTTCCCTGTTCGCCTGCCCGGGCCGCCTCTATAGCGGCATTAAGAGCCAATAGGTTGGTTTGTTCGGCAATATCTTTAATGACATCAACAATATTGCCAATCTGAATGGATTGATCCCCTAATATAGAAACAACTTCGGATGTTTGGACGGATGCTTCACTAATCTTTTCTATTTTTCTAATGGCATTTTCTGCTTGACTGAACCCGGATTCTGCGGCCAGTGCAGCCTTTCCGCTGCTTTGGCTGACGCTTTCTGCATTGGCAGCAACTTCTTGCGCGTTTGCGGAGAGCTGCTCGATAACCACACTTGTTTGTTCTAAAGAGATCGCTTGGTCTTTTGCCCCGGTTGCAAGTTGGCCTAACATATCGGAAAGATGTGCACTTACGGCGGTCGTTTCCTGTACGGTCGAAGATAATTCCCCGCTGGTGTTTTCTAAATTTTCAGCAGTTTCCATAAGCTTTGCAATAAGCGCGCGCCGATTAACGACTAAATTATTCGTGACAGCAAGCAGGTCATCCAATAAGCCGTCTGTATTTACGTCAAATTGTGAAGCTAGTTTACCCTCGGAAAGGTCTTTATTATAATCGGTATACATGCGTAGAAATTTTGCGTTTCGATATATCAGGTAGGCTAGACTACTGCTTAAAATCAAGCCGACAAAGGAAAACAGAATACTTGCTTTTATCACTGTATTGAGCAAATCTTCCAGACTGCTCCATTGTCCATTGGCCACCATTCCCTTTAGAACAATATTTACACCGGCAGCTATGAGAAAAAGTAAAACAATAATGAAAATATTTATGTATTGTTTTTTCGTAATGGTAAGCTTCAAAATATATCCACCTCTTTATTCTTATTTATTCCTGTATTTAGCCTACAACAGTTAATAATAGATTAGGTTAATAGTAACTAACAATGATTGGCAATGTCAATAAATTTTTTGGAATATTTTGTGCCATATTGGCTCATGCGGTCATTTAAATGGTAATATTTTAGATATTTCATAGAATTAGCGGCGATTTATAACCCAATACCGAATGAAGCCGATATACATTTTCTGCCTCGCGGAAAGGCTGCCGCACCTAAATTGAAAAAGATGCCCCAAGTATGATTTAGGGCATCTCCAATCCGGATCCAGTTATACTATTTATATAACTGCAATAGACTTAGTGATTAAAGATATCAATGGGCTGCCGGTACTTTGTACAGTTCCGGCCATTCCAGCCACCATTTATATTTTTCAATCTGCTCATCACCATAACCGAACATATCATCAATTTTTTTCAACAGGCTGGAGGAAGCTTCTCCATGGCTGCCGATCCAGGTGCCGGCAGTATGGAACCAGGATTGTTCCTTGGAGTTCCACGGACATACCTTCATACATCTGCCGCAGGATGAACCTTCTTGATTGGTTGTACGGAATACGGTGCATTTTTTCATATCACTGTTCCAACGTAAGTAACCGTTGTATTCAACCGGTTCCTTATCGAAGGTAATAGCGCTGGAGGGACAATTTTCTGCACATTTGCCACAGACTCGGCAAAAATCCAGCATACCGAAATCAATCGGATTGTCAGGAACAAGCGGCAAATCCGTGGTCACTGCTGCCACCTTGTGGCGGAATCCCATACGCGGATGTGCAGCGCAGTCACCTGTTCTGGTTAACTCACCCAGTCCTGCAGCAATAATACAGGGTGGCATGGTTGCCGCATAGTTTGTCAAATGATGCGCTCTGGCGCTATATCCAAGTGATCGGATATAATTGGCCAAGATAACCGTAACGACTCCGGTCGTATGATAAGAGCGCATGGATTGACCGGCGCTGATACCGTCATATCCGGTCGAGGCCAGCATGGTCTCTAAATGCTGGTCAATCATTACGACAATAACATACGGCAGCCTCTCGGTTACCGGCATTGCGTTGGTCAAATCATCTTTCAGCATATCATCCTGACTCGGCATTTTATGACTATAGTAAGCAAAAGCAGGCATTTTGCCAATCCCGACTTCATCCGCCCGTAAAAAATATGCGCAATCTTTGATGTGTTGGGACATTTGCTCAGGGTCGGGAATCGGTAACTTGGTCGGTGAGGGCTTTCCGTCAACCATTTCTTCAGGAGCAAGATTCATAGCGAACCCGCCAATAGCGGCATTTAAGGGGTGCTTCATAACAAATTGGAAGTGGTAGTACCCTCTTTGAGATTCCGGCGTAAGTTTGCCGCGACAAGCCAGAGCAAATCCCATCTCGGCTTCGTGGGTATTTTTGACCGTGCCGACAAGCTTCGATGTGCCTAGCCACTGGTCATTGTGTTCGACAAATCTGACGGAAGCACCGCCATAATCTATAACGGGATGAAGTTTGGACTTTGCGCCGTTCTGGGGCACTGAAGCATTCGTCACTGCATCCGCAGCCTTTGCTGGTAAAGCGTTTACCGCTCCGAGAATCCCCATGCCAAGAGCAGAAGCGGCACCAGCTTTCAAAAAGTTGCGTCGGTTCATCTGTAATTTCGGCTGTTGCTGCTTTCCTTCATGATCAGAAAACCTGGACATTTTTTTCACCTCTTTATACTTCTACGCTTGAATTTGTACGTCTTTGTTTACCGAGAAAGCCTAAAAGTCTGGCTAGTACGACGGCGAGAACAACTGATAATCCTAAGAACAAAAAGATTGCAGTACTTGTGGCCTTAACATGTCCTACGATGGAATTAATATAAACAAAAGAGATTCCAGTGGCGGTAATCAGATACCAAATAACGTACAATCCCCAGTTCAGGACAGTTTTCCATTTTTGGTCCTTTTTCGCCCGGGGTTTAATAAAGAGGATCCCAGCTAAAAACAAAATTCCGGCTAAAAAAACTAAGAAAGTTCCCATTTTTTCACCTCCTCCATACAATTTGCATTTCTCAGAAACCTTACACCTACGTTGAATCAACCGACTACAAAAAAATACATCTGTTTGTAAATCTGAATTGACCGGATGAACGGTTTGCGAGAAATCTATCGTCAACGAGATCATAACACTTTAAAAAAAAAAAAATTATTAGCGCATGGTAAGTTTTTTGTTAACATATGCTAATATTCTTTTCAGTTTTGGGATTCGATAACAAAATGATATCTGGTTTTAATATTCAAAAAAATAAGCCAGGATTTTCTCCTGGCTTTTGACTGTGGTATAAAATTCTATATTTTTTCCTAACGGTATCCGTTTCTTAAATTCCTATTTCTCCATATTCCTCGAGTATCAGCTCCCTGTGAACATAAAGTTTATTCTTACAATTTTTTAGTTTACCTGTGATTTTATACTTACTGATAATTCGAGATACCGTAACCCTTGAGGCACCGATAATTTCTCCTATCCGTTCGTGAGATAAGTTCACAGGCAGTTCAAACCAATCTCCATGTTTTTTACATTCGTAGGATTGTAGCATCGATACGAAAAAATTTATTAATCTTTCTTTCGGAGATAACAAAGAAGAAAATAGGTTGGCACCTTCAATAACACAGCGTAATCTGTTGTATAAAATGCTTATCACTGCAATTCTTGCCTCTAAGTTATCAGCCATTGACTCTATCAGGTCGGCCTTGGAAACCAGATAGATCTCACAATCTTCAATTGCTTTGACACTTGAATTAATTGGAAGCATATCAAATGCCTCACCTAACCCGAATACTCTTTTTGGACCAACCAGGCATGCAATTTTTGACTCTCCACGAAGATTGTTGACATAGTAAGCAACCCAGCCTTTGGCTAAAAAGTGCGCATTCTGCACCAACTCGCCTTCGTGCAGAATGGTCGTCCCTTTTTTATATGATACTTTAACTCCTTTACTCGTCGCATGACTTACAACGCTTTCAACAACTGGCGGATCCACCCACTGCAAGTACGTACAAGAATTCACTGTATACATACCGATTACCTCGTTATATCTTGGTCTAAGATATTATTGCGCTAGATTTGCCTCTAACAGAAAGTCCATCGCTTTTCTACGTAAGCATTGGACATCTTGTATATTGTTTTCTCTTGACAGTTCTACTTTCTCTGCTTTCTCACGGTTCTGCAACCGGACTTTCTCATAGAGCATTTCTTTATCCGTAAGCTGAATTCCTTCTGCCTTGATCACTGCATCTAAAATTTTCTCTCCAAGAATTCTTTTTGAAGCTTCTTCCTTACACTCGTTCAGCAGCTCATCAGATGACAGCTTCCTTTGGATTAAGTAAACAATGAGTTCCATGTTGTAAACGGCCTTAAGCTCCTCAACAAACTTTCGATACAAATCCTCCGCTGCTTCGACTAATATTTCCTGCTCGAATTCATATTTGCAGTTCTCAGCTATTGCCCCAATTACTTTACTCATATTAGCGATTTGTGCTTTATTTACTTTTTCCTGAAAAATTTTATTCTTTAATATGATTTCAAATTCCTGCAACGTTTCTACCTGCGGATCAATTTCCCGGACAATATCGTCAGTTAATTCCGGCTCTTTAATACGATATACTTTTACAATCTCGACCGAAAAAGTGATCTGTTTTCCCCATAAGGCTTGGTATTCCAGTAAATCAGGCAGTACCGTCGTTTGAAATATCACCGTTTCGCCCGTCTTCTTACCAAGCAGGTTGGTGGAGAATTCCTCTATAAAGTTTTCATCACCCACTCTGAACTTAAAGCCCCTGTCCCTTAATTTGGGGACTATCTTGCCATTCTCCGTTCCTTCAAAATTTACGATGACATAATCTCCGGTTTCGATCGGTTCATCATTTTTTTCGACCTGGATTTCGTCCAAAGATTTCTTAACATAATTAAGCGCTTCATTAAGTTCTTCTTCTTTGACGGAGACATCAAAACGATCGACGTTTAATCCTTTGTATTGTCCAAGTTGGAATTGTTTCATCTCGCTTCTAACGTCCATGTTGACTGCCATTTGAGACTTCCTCCCCTTCCGGAAATTTTTAACGGTCTGCCCGGATAATGCCGACTGATTGTAGCATTACGATGATGTGAGCTGCTCCGAGTATCAGTATTAAGGCAATAAATAACAGATCCTTTATTTTCAAGCTTTGTTGCTTTTTGCTTTGTTCCATCCTTGGTTCCCTATTCGGTTCCATTTTTGAACCCACATTTGTTTCCATACTTTCACCCCGTTATTCCGCCAACGATTGAGTAAGTTGAGTATAAAGCCGACTGGACAGAAGAATTGACAATAAAACCGGCTGATAAATAGACTGATGAAAATAAATACCGGCAGCATTAACCACATGACCCATACGGCTTTAAACAGGAAGAATGCACTAAACGGCTGGTAATCCAATGTCCCATAGTCCCCTAAGAAGGTTCCAAGCATGATGGCCACCCATAGGATGGTCGGCGCAGCCAGCTTCAATTTCTTGGTGACTTGCGGGGAAATCCCCAGAGATTTAAAACCTGCTGCTTTATTGATAACCTCCTGGGCTGCTCCAAAAGGGCAGATCCACGCACAGTAAATGTTCTTGCCTAAGAGAACTATAAAGCTCAATGTTCCACCCATAAGCACGTACCATCCCAGATTGGTGAAGCCGGGTATTTGCAGCGTTATTAATGAGAACAAATTACTGGCTGCCACAAATTCTTTTACGAAAAAACCCATAACACCAAATGCTGCTAAAAGTATCCAAATCCGCAACCGCACGAGTTTCTTGATGAAGGCTGCAGCGAGCGCGATAATATAGATCATCATCATCGCCAAATCCTGCCGGTTAAATTGAAAACTGTCATAGGGATTGCTCCAGCGCGTATTGAAGAATTTGGATGCGATATACGCAGTCCCTTTGTTGACAGCCGCCGCTATAGCATGAGACGATACGGTAGAACCGGTTACCCGGTCAATGTAATTATTGGTTTGTCTTTCATTCAGATAACCGGAATATCCTGAGGCCCCTCCTAAATAAATAGGTTCTTTGACGGAAAGGTTTTTAAATTGATTAAACAGTTTTCTGGTATAAAGTCTCTCAAAAAAGATGGGAGTCTCACCCTGCTGGGTGATCATCACTTTTTCCACGAAGCCTTCTTGGTTGACGATGGTCATGGCTTCGATGCGGGATTGATATCCTACTGCCGAGTCACAGACGGCATAATATTTCTTTCCTGCAGCATCAACTTGATAAGCACGTTGGCCCCCGATCATTTTCTCGATGGATGTGACACCAGGAATGTTCTGCTGAATAACCGCCTCGTAATCAATGGTTTTACTTGTCCAAAAGATACCGTAAAAGATCGCCGCTATCGCAGTTAAGAAAAGTACAGCCAAATAATAGGTCTCCGGGTTCTTCCTTTTCCCTTCCACATCTTCATCCTCATCTTATGTGTTTTTTTGAACCATATGTTTGATAGTACGGACACGCAAGCCACCTAATACAACATAAGTGGCTGCGTGTCCAAAACCGATCACGTTATTTTAATTCTTTCCTAAATTGTGTTAGCTTCACCTTTTTTTATGGTCTCCTTTGAGGAACGATTTACCAGCCTATAGGTAATAATGGCCGGAATCAGCGCTACACCGCCAAAGAAAAGAAAGCCCATAGCAACTGCTTGATATTCCCCTTCAACAAAACTGGCGTAACCCCAAGCTAAAGAAAACACCAAGAAAAAGTTTGCACAAAAACCGCCAAGTTGAAAACCAATCGTATTCTTTTCTTTACTCTTCAAATACCGCCAAATGCCATATTGAATTAAAAGCAATAATATGCCGAAACTCATCCAAGTCAGGACATCTACAATCGTCATCATGATGGATTACACCTCCAATTATTTTATCGGCTCCATGTTATTCCAGAAATCAATAACTTTGTTCTTAACATACCCGGACTCGATGCGTTCTTCGGGGTCTACCGGGCCGTTGTAGCCAAACCATTCATCAAACTTACGCGCCGCATCTTGAACCAAGGGAACTTGGGTAGCGATTCTGGCAACATCATGATTCCATTGCCCGATCTTATTCCAAGAACATACTGCTATACATACTCCGCAGTCATTGCCGTTATAGGCCCAGAATGAATTACAACGGTGAGCGTCGACGTGCCATTTTGATGTGTAAGGAACCTCAGACGGACCACAATCCTCCGGTTGCAAGACCTTTGCTTCTTTCTCGTGAGAAATAGCTTGAGCCGGGCAACCGTCCGCGCATTTCTTACATAAGCGGCAGAACTCACGGACTCCGAAACTTTTTGGCTTGTCAGGAATTAGTTCCAAATCTGTATAGACTTTGGCGATGCGAGCCCGAGGACCGAATTTTTGAGTAATAAGCAACCCGTTTCTTCCGGCCTCTCCGAGACCGGCTTGGACTGCAATCGGAATGCTCATCCCTGTGTCGTTTCCTGAAGGGATCGCATTGTACCCCAGATCTCTTAAAAAAGTTGCAAGCTTGATGGTCATCTCTCCCATTTTTGAATAAGCCATACCCGGTCCAGCACTCTGAAGGATCGATGGTGCAGTACGGAAAGCCTCGTAACTCATTTCAAACGCTACAGCAATCACGTATTTTGGCTTAAAGCCGGCATATTTTTCCCAATCCGCATCAAACTTGTTCAGTCCGAAGACTTCTGCTCCCTCATTTTTAAGTACTTTATCAAGGTTATACGGAACGTACGCAGTTCTGCCATTAGGTAGTTTGAACGGCTTGTGTTTTGGTCTGCACCAGTTGGCGTAGGTCCAGCGATCATCATAGGGTGCAATGCCTACAAGATCCGCCCCCAGATGGATTGCTGCTCTTTTAATATATTTTGTGGCTTCCTCGGCAGAGCTGAATTTCCATTGTCTTCCCTCATTCCGTCTTGCCTCTGCTAAACTATTATCCCAGTTATAAATTCCCTGGACAGCTACCGGTTCTTTCGCCACTTCATTCGTTTCGGGGTTAATGGGGTACTGATAAGATATACCAGACGGACCGCTGCCTATCGCAGTAAACCCGCTGTACGACAGTTCCACAGCCCAGGCTGCGAAAGCCAAAGCAACATCTATTTGACGCCATCCTTCTTCTCCATCGCGCAATGGTGGAGAAGTACCATCATGCTGGGCTATAACCCTAACCTCTGTCTCGGACACTGTTGCCCGCCTGCCTTTTATTCCAAGGGCTTCAGCGTTAAGCCTTGGAAGATCTTTCCCCGTGTCTTTTTTTCCCGTGATTGTAGAAACATCTTCGTGCACGAATTTGATCGGCGTCTTGTTTTCTTCCGGATCAAACGCCTTGATATAGTAGATCTTGTCACCCGGCAACCGTTGATACTTTTCATCGACTGTGTAAGGAAATTCCGATGTTTCTTTGATAGGTGCCACGATGTCTGCTGCCTCGGCAACTAAAGGGTTAAATGTTTCCTTTGCCACCGCAGCCGTTGCGACAGCGGCAGCGACGGTACCCATGAGTGAAGCTTTTAAAAAGCTTCGCCTGTTTAAGTTGTTTCCCATGCAAGTATCTCCTCCTAATTGGTATTAATATTTCAGTTGTATTTTACTTCAGCTAAAATGATTGACTATATCCAGTGATACAATTTTAAAAATATTTCCATTAATATTTTCTTATTTATAATGCCAAACCTTAAAGAAGATTTTTGCTTTATTTTTTACACATACTAAATTTCTCTAAAACATTTCATGTTAAAATATTACGTGAACAAGCCATGGAAGAAGGTCTCCTCCCGTAATGGAATAAAATTTAAGCGACGGGTTAAAAACCCGTCGCTTAGAGCGCCTTGTTCTATTACGAAGAAATATTTTTAATGAGCAGGAGGAGCTGCTGGGGCCGGAGCCGGAGGGATACTGGCAGGTATCTTATAAAGTTCCGGCCACTCCAACCACCACTTGTACTTCTCGATTTGTTCAGTACCATAGCCGAACATATCGTCAATTGACTTGAGAAGCTTTGAATTGGCTTGCCCTCTGCTTCCAATCCACATCCCAGCTTCATGGAACCAAGAATCTTCCTTGGAGTTCCAGGGACAGACTTTCATGCAACGTCCGCAGGAAGAACCTTCTTCATTGGATACACGGAATTCCGTGCACTTTTTCATGTCGCTGTTCCAACGTAAGTAACCGTTATATTCAATTGGGTCTTTATCATACGTGATGGCTTTGGATGGACATTCAGCCGCACATTTTCCACATACTCTGCAAAAATCCAGCATGCCAAAATCGATTGGTTTATTGGGAAGCAGTGGCAAATCTGTGGTAACAGCCGCTACTTTAAGGCGGAATCCTAGCCGGGGATGGGCTGCGCAGTCTCCTGTTCTGGTTAATTCCCCCAGCCCTGCCGCTAATATTAGGGGTGGCATGACGGCCATATAGTTTCCTGCATGGTTGGCTCTGGCATTATAGCCGAGACTTCTGATGTATTTTGCAATAATAACCGCAATATTACCCGTAGCATGATAACTGCGCATAGATTGAGATGCACTGACTCCGTCATAGCCGGTGGATCCCAACATAGTCTCCAGATGCTGGTCGACCATTACGACAATTACATAGGGATAGCGTTGTGTTACTGGGTAAACACATTCCTCTACCGGTTGGTAAGTCAAATTCTTTGTGGGATTAACTTTATGGGAATAGTAGGCATAAGAAGGCATTTGTCCAATACCAACCTCATCAGCTCTCAGAAAATAGGCAAGGTCTCTAATATGCTGGGACATTTGCTCGGGGTCGGGAATCGGTAATTTCTCAGGCGCCGGTTTGCCGTCTACTGCAGCTTCTGAGGCAACCAAACCGAGAGTCGCACTTATTGCTCCTCCTTGAGGATGTTTAGGAACGAAATTAAAAACTCCTCTATGGGCTCTATCACTAATTAGCCCCCTCCGGGCCAAATTAAACCCCATATCAGCCTCATTGGTATTTTTTACAGTCCCAACAAGCTTGGATGTCCCTAACCACTGATCATTATTTTCTGCAAAACGGACGCTAGCTCCGCCATAGTTATGCTCGGGATGGAGTTTAGACCATCGCCCTTTGGCCGGGGCTAAGTAGTTAACACTACTTGGAACAGCAGCATCCGCCAATTTAGCCGGAGCCTTGATCGCTCCTATGACCCCCATTGCTGTTGCGGCCATTCCAGCTTTAAGAAAATTGCGGCGGTTCATCTCTAATCTTTGTTTTTGTTCGGTTTTTTCTACCATGTTATTACCTCCCTTCTAAGCTTGTACAGCATTGCTTGCTTTTTTTACGCCAATAAAACCTAACAGACGAGCCAAAACAACCGCAAGTACCACAGAAATTCCCAAGAATAAGAATATTGCCGTACTTGTTGCTTTGACGTGGCCAACGCTGGCATTAATGTAAACAAAGGAAATACCAATCCAAGTAATGGCATACCATAGTACAAATAAGCTCCAGTTAAGGACCGTTTTCCACATTAATTCACGCTTGGCACGGGGTTTAATGAAAATAATTCCGCCTAAAAATAACACACCGGCAATAAAAATTAAAAATGTGCTCATATTTTTCACCTCCTTCCAGTTAATGAAGTAGATTTTGTTCATACAAGTACATTATACAAAACAACAAGCAAATGAAGCTTTAAACCGGTTTAAAACTTCATTTGCCTGTTGTTTAAATAATTAAAAATTTATCGCAATTATTTTATAATTTTTTCATTTGTCGCTTCTAAAATATGTGTTTCATGTGTCAATATATTAAGCTTTGCCAAATTACGGATAATTATTTTGTTTTTCTTTTTTTCCAAGATATTCTGCCTTCTTAACCATCCCAATACTTTAGACACTGTTACATAGTGCGTCCCCGTAATTTCCGATATATCTTTCATGGATAGATCAATATTAATCTCTATACAATCGTCTACTTCGATACCACTGGCGAGGCAAAGTTTGTAAAGCAACCTTACAACTCTGACCGTAGGATTAAAATAATTCATTTCTGTTACTTGTTTTGCATAATAATTTATCTTCGATTGATAGTTCTTAAGAACATCAATAACAATATCGTCGTCTGTACGAAAGATTTGTCTTATTTGCTGCTCGGTAAAAAAACAAACTTGGCTGTCTTCTGTGGCAACAGCATAGATGCCACTGAACTCTGTGAATAAAAGACCCAGTATACAATGCTGCCCAGCAAAATACATCAATTTTTCCCGTTCATCCTCAATAAACGCATTGATTCTAAGCCTTCCATAAATCACATAACCTAGAGTTAGCATTCTATCTCCCGGAAAAACAACCGTACTTCCTTTCGGATAAGTTTTTACAGACCCCAAATGAGTATACTTAACTAGTTTCTCAATTGGAAAGAATGTATCCGGAACTACTACGTCCAATTTTTCAAGATCTTCTTTCATACTCGTCTTCCCCCCGTCATTTTTTCAACCGCCGGGTAATATGTGGCTGGCAATATGCTGGTTAAATGCCCATCTCCCCTTTCCCCACTTTATTTTGTATGAAATGTTTTAAATGTTTGCATACATTAATAATTTTCTAAATATTTTATGGTAAACTAAGTGAAAGAAGATTGAAAATCATAAGACGAGAATGCCTAGGTGTATAATACAAAATTGGTCTAATAATAGATTTGACCAAGATAATATTCTTATCATTTGGTTTGTATAGTGGCACGTCTCAAAGAAATAATTGAGGATTTATTAAGTGCGGCTATTAAGTGCTTTACTATCTTAGGAATGCAACTATAGCGCATATATTATACAATATAAACTTTTATTATTCTTTAATCCGCGTTAAGACACTATGCCTGCTTTACCTTCGGAACCGTACCGTTGATTTTTTCTCCGATGATAATCATTATTGTTTTTTCTATGTCCTTTAGTAAAAACAGCCGGGATAAACCCGGCTGTTTTGATTTGTTTTTTGTCTTTTAAGTCTTCCTTATTTTCTTTGTTTTAAAAGAGCGCTAGGAAAGTTACATAGGCAAAGATCATTTCCTGTCCGATATCCCAGCTCATAGCCATTGCAGGATCTTTGTCTGCGAGTTCCGGATGCTCTTTAACGATATCACTCCAAGAGATCAACAATTGTTCTTCCACCGTGAAGCACCTCCTATTAATAAATACCATACTCCATGACAAATTTGTTTACGGCAATAATGTTTTCTGCTTTAGCATCCTGCGGCGCGATAAGTTCCTTATCGGTACCAAAAATGTATCCTCCGCCAGGTGCCAGATTATCCAATAATTCTTTTGCTTTGGCAATACATTCTTCCTTGGTGCCATATTGCAGTAAAGTCGCCGGGAAAAGTCCGATAAGACACATGGTATCTTGGAGCTTTTGTTTCATTTCTTTGGGATCTCCGTGTTCGAACCAGCCCATTGTTTTCTTAGCCGGAAGTTCTTGAAGATGATTGTAAAAACGTGACCAATCGCCTTCGTAGAACGGTATTACATAGACATTGTAGGCAGCAAAAAATTCCATGATCATTTTAAACGACGGCCAGTAATACTTGTCGAAGTCCGCTACTTTCAGCATAGTAGGTAAATGCAGCGGTAATAGAAGGACTTTCGGATTTGGGCTCGGCGGTGCCATGTGCACCTGACCCATGCCAAGCCTGATGACCAACGGTGTGAACGCTTGGATAGCCTCGGCAAATTCTGCCGGACGACGGCGAATGTCCCCGAATGCTCCTTTAATGCCCCTGAAGAAATCCGCAATCCAATCCATTGGGTGTAAAATAATGCCGTCAAATAGCACGGGCATTCCTTGCGCGGCAAGCGAACCCTTAATGGCTCCCTTTTGGGCGCCAAACATCCCAAACTTCATGGCGCCTTTGGCAAATGCTAAATCCCTCATCGGTGAATCCTTAGCCAGCTCGGCGTATTTTCGCGGCAACACCTTCTCTACCAAGAACCTGAACGGATCTTTGCTGAATTCCGGATATTCATCATCTTTCATTATCTGGGCAGATTCGTCGGAATACTGGACAATATTGCTGTCACTTAAGTAGTGAAATGCCTTACTCCCCAACGCCTGATAAACGCCGCCGGGTCTGGCAAAAGGCTGATGAAGCATATCCATCGGAATATCATTCGCCATCTTCAGCATTGCTTTACCGCATTTATCTATGTCCCAATTCGTCTCAGAATCAGTATATCCTCCATAGTAAGCACCCCAAGTCCCATAAGTACCTAGCACTGGGACGCGATCCGCTTGTTCCAACCTTAAAGTTTTGAAGACACGGTCCAAACGTTCTTGATAAGTATTCATTACTTCACTCATTGATCAACCCACCCATCCTTGGCATATTTTTACACCTTCAGCGGCGTTTGTCGAGAAGGCGTCGGCTCCTATGCTTTTGCAAACAACCTCATTAACCGGTACTCCGCCGATAATCACCTTGACTGAACTTCTGAAGCCTGCTTCATTAAGCGCATCAACCGTTTCCTTCATACTATCCAGCGCCAAAGTCAATACGCCGCTTAATCCCACGATATCAGGGTTAACCTCTTTAACCTTGTCCACGATCTGGCTGACCGGAACATTAATCCCCAGGTCGATTACCTCAAAATTTGCGGCTTCAACCATTGATCTGAATATATTTTTGCCTATGTCATGAAGATCTCCAAAAACTGTAGCCAGGACAATTTTTCCGCCTTTTGCTGAGGAACCTGCACTTAAAGCCGGTTTGAGCTTGTCCATTACACTTTGCAACACTTCCCCGGCAAAGACCAAGTCTCCGATAAAGTACTCGCCCGAATCATAACGTTCACCTACGAGTGTCATACCTTGCTGACAGGCTTTAACAACTTCTTGAGCTGCGGCATTGTCGTCTTTGCTTAGTACTTCATCAATAGCCTTGTTTAACACGTCTTCGTCCAAATCGGACATCGCTTGAGTCAGGACTTTCAAATCCACCACTTCAAATCATCCTCCTTAAATTTTTTTGTTTAGTTTTGTAATTCTGAAATAATTTTCTTATTCCATTAACTCGTCTATACAAGTAAAGATATCATTTGCAGAAAACATATGAATTAGTGGGCGATAATTTGTTCATAGGTCTTTTGATTTTTTCCAATGATGATCGTTAAGTCTCCCCTTTATGATTAAACAAAACAACCGGGTTTAAACCCGGTTGTTTTGTTTAATCTTCCTTATTCTCTTTGTTTTAAAAGAGCGCCAGGAAAGTTACATAGGCAAAAATCATTTCCTGCCCGATATCCCAATTCATTCCCATTGCGGGATCTTTGTCTGCGAGTTCCGGATGCTCTTTAACGATATCACTCCAAGAGATCAACAATTGTTCTTCCACTGTGAAGCACCTCCTATTTATAAATCCCATACTCCATGACGAATTTATTTACGGCGATGATGTTTTCCGCCTTACCATCCGCTGGTGCAAGAAGTTCCTTATCGGTACCAAAAATGTAGCCTCCGCCTGCCATACCGTCGATTAATTCTTTCGCTTTGGCAATACATTCTTCCTTGGTCCCATATTGCAGCAGAGTTGCTGGGAAAAGTCCGATGATGCACAGGGTGTCTTTGAGTTTATCTTTAAGCTCTTTGGGATCGCCATGTTCAAACCAGCCCATTGTTTTCTTGGCCGGCAATTCTTGAAGATGATTGTAATAACGCGACCAATCGCCTTCGTAGAACGGTATCACATAGACATTATGGGCAGCAAAAAATTCCATAATCATTTTAAACGACGGCCAGTAAAACTTATCAAAATCCGACGTTTTAAGCATCGGAGGCAAATGCAGCGGGAAAAGAAGAACTTTTGGGTTTGGTTTCGGCGGTCCCATGTGCACCTGACCCATGCCAAGCCTGATTACCAACGGTGTAAACGCTTGGATGGCCTCCGCGAATTCCGCCGGACGACGGCGAATATCCATAAATGCGCCTTTAATGCCCCGGAAGAAATCAGCAATCCAATCCAATGGGTGTAAGATAATGCCATCAAATAACAAAGGCATTCCGTATTGCGCGGCAAGCGCGCCCTCAATGCCTCCCTTTTGGGCACCATACATTCCAAACTTCATGGCGCCTTTGGCGAATGCCAAATCCTTCATCGGGGAATCCTTAGCCAGTTCGGTATACTTTCGCGGCAAGACCTTTTCTACCAAAAACTTGAACGGATCTTTGGTAAATTCAGGATATTCATCATCTTTCATTATTTGGGCAGACTCATCAGAATACTGTACGATATTGCTATCACTTAAATAGTGGAATGCACTGCTCCCCAACGCCTGATACACGCCACCCGGCCTGTTGTAAATCATATGGATCATATCTACTGAAAGCTCATCTGCTACTTTCATTAGGGCTTTACCGCATTTATCCGTATCCCAATTGGTTTCTGCATCGGTATACCCTGCAAAGTAAGAACTCCAAGTTCCGTAAGTAGCCAGCACCGGAACGCGGTCTGCTTGTTCCAATCTTAAGGTTTTAAAAACACGGTCCAAACGTTCTTGATATAGATTCATAACTTCACTCATTGATCAACCCACCCATCTCTGGCATATTTTTACACCTTCAGCTGCGTTTGTCGAAAAGGCATCGGCACCTATGCTTTTACATACATTCTCATTAACGGGTACGCCGCCGATAATAACCTTAACTGAATTTCTAAAGCCTGCTTCATTAAGCGCATTAACTGTTTCTTTCATACTATCCAGCGCTAAAGTCAATACGCCGCTTAAGCCCACAATATCAGGGTTAACCTCTTTAACCTTGTCCACGATCTGATTAACCGGAACATTAATCCCCAGGTCGATTACCTCAAAATTTGCGGCTTCAACCATTGATCTGAATATATTTTTGCCTATGTCATGAAGATCTCCAAAAACTGTAGCCAGGACAATTTTTCCGCCTTTTGCTGAGGAACCTGCACTTAAAGCCGGTTTGAGCTTGTCCATTACACTTTGCAACACTTCCCCGGCAAAGACCAAGTCTCCGATAAAGTACTCGCCCGAATCATAGCGTTCACCTACGAGTGTCATACCTTGCTGACAAGCTTTAACAACTTCTTGAGCTTCTGCGGCATTGTCGTCTTTACTTAGTACTTCATCAATAGCCTTGTTTAGCACGTCTTCGTCCAAATCGGACATTGCTTGAGTCAGGACTTTCAAATCCACCACTTCAAATCATCCTCCTTAAATTTTTCTTTCATACCGATTGTGCTTGCAGTTCTTAGCCTGGAACAATATCCTCATTCCATTCTATTGTCTATACAAGTAAATATATCATTTGCTAATAATATGTGTTATAGTTACAACTAAATCTTTGTTCATATTTTTTAAATTTTTAGTTATAATTTGTATTATTGATCCAGCCTATACTGTCTAATTGCCTTTGTAGTTCGATAATTGCTGTTTCAAAGGCCTCACCTTTTAGTTTTGGCATCTTCTTCTGATTTTTCAGCAATGATTCAGCACATATCCAAAATAGATGTATTAATTTTATTATTTCCCTTTTTTTAATATTGTTTCACTAAGTTTTTACCTAATCGCTCCAACCGGACAATTGTCGTGGTCATAGCTCCATGATAATTTTACCGACTCTCTTCGCCATAGCCATTATCGTAAGTATGGGCGGATTTCCCAAAGACTCGGGAAATAGCGTTGCATCGGCAACGTACAGGTTTTCAGGAAGCTTGGGATTGTGAAAGGTTTCCGCTTCCTGTCTTGTGAGCGGCAGCATGCCGCCGGGATGCCCGGCATTGATCGTTCCAAGGAAAATATTGTCCTTCCTTATACCATACCTGTTCAGTATCTCCTTGCAGATCCCGACTCCCTCCTGCAGTCTTTCTTTATCAATACCAGTAAGTGTTTTATTGATTTTTTTGTTATCAACACTTCCAGCATTTGAATCCGCCAGCTTGATCATCAGGGCCAAGGTATCCGAGGCAGGATACCGCCAGCTTTTATTAAAGAAAAAACTTAGATAATCAAAATACGGGGACAAAATATAATGCTCCCGCTGTACAGCAAAGGGCATGGAAAGCTCCGTGTTCTGAAGGCTTCCCTCATACTCGGCAGCTACGCAGAGGACCGGATCAACAAACAGTCTGCTTTCGCATTCAATTCCCGAATTCTGAAGGATTACAGGGGTAGAAAAACCGCCTGCCGCTAGGATGACAATATCAGCCGGATAGAATACGGAATTCATGCCTTTCTGCGCCTGTACTCCCTTGACGGAACCCTTTTCTGTAACTACCTTGGAGACCTTACAGCCTATAACCAGTTCCGCTCCTGAATCCTGTGCGGCCTTCAGAAATTGACGGCTGTCCCACTTCACACCGTACCGGCAGCCCAAGACACATCTCCCGCAGTTGGTACAGCGCTCATAATCTCCAAGCTTTGGTAAAGGTTGGGGATTCAGATCCATTTCTTTGCATATTTCAAACAATTCCTTGGTGGTATCCCGCCATTTATTCTGATGATTATTTGTAACGGGAATCTCCCGATAAAGCTCCTCGAATTCATCATCCAGATCAATTCCAAGCTCCTTAAGCCCTTTGTCCATACGAAGCGCATTTCCGGCAGAAAGCGTGGTCGTCCCGCCCAGGCCGGTCCCGCTGACCATAACCATGCCATCTTCGGTTTTATGGACTTTCATGGACGGAAACAGCAGCTGTATTTCCCTTTCATCAAAGAACAGTCCGGTTTTCTTTAGCTTCTCCAAGGCAGGCCAACTAAAGGAGAAAGGCTTAAACTCTCTGCCTGTCTCCAGAACAGTTACCTGAAATTTCTCCTGCAGCTTCTTGGCCGCGGCTGCTCCGCCTGCACCGCTGCCAACTACGATTACTCTTTTCATTTCAACTCTCCCTGCTGAAATATCCTTTACAGCAGCTGCCGCCTTCAGTGATTCTTTGCTTAAAACACAGCCTGCCGCCGCCTGAAACTCCCGCCGCCAGTCCTTCATCCAGTGAAGAAATAAGCTTGCAGACTTCTCCGGAATAATATTTACTGAAAAAGCACTGTTTAATGATAAACTCGCCCTGCCTGTCATATTGAAAATCGATGCCCATAAGCTTATAAATAACTGTAAGTACCGTGACAGCTTCTTCCCAGGTTATGATATGAAGGCTTCTTCTTAAGCCTTGTCCAAAAATATAAGAATTTTGATACAACCGCTGTTTCAGTTCTTCAGGAGGGCGTCCGCTCTGCAAATAGCTCTCGGCCTGTTCCTTGGTAAATATAGCGTATTCCGACAAGCACTCGGCAAAAGAAAGCCCCTTAAGCTCCGGCAGCTCACATCGGAAGGCATCAGCCGTCAATCGGAATAATTCATTCAGCTTTTTCTTTTTGATAAATTCAGGCATGCGGAGCCGCATAATTTTCTGAAGCATCATCAAACCCCTGTTTTTTTCATTTCCATGAGGATTAAGGCTGCAATACCTATGCAACCGTCAATCACAAAGTTGGTAAGATATATTAGGTAATGCTGGTGCATCAGGAATAGATAAATTGAAAAAAACGAAGATGCCAGTTTGCCATGAGCCAACAAGAACGGATAAATCTTTTGCTGCGGATAGCGGTACATCAGAATTGCAAGCACCGTTACAAGATACATGTAAGCCGCAGCCAGCGTCAGATAAAAGCTGCTACCTTGTACCGGAGACTGGGGCAATCCGAAATAAGATGAAAACCTGTTAAAAAAAATCAAGGCCGAGTCGGGGAAAAATAGAAAAATGAATCCTACAACGGCAAATATTACTGCTGCGGCAAGACTGAACAGTTTATACAATCTCACACCTATACCCCCATCTTATATTGCTCGCTATTCATTGTTCACTATTTATTGCTCGCTATTTATTGCATCTATGCAACTGTTCCTATCACTTTATCGCATCTGGTACAATCGTGAGAACTTGGACAGCGGGCTAAACCGGGCTTCCTTCATCATCTCCAAGGTATCCTCTTTGCTTAAAGGAGACTTTCCCTGATAATATTTTTTCAGCAATTCATAGTTTTTGTTCATAAAACAGCAGCTTTCCGACGGAAAATGCGCTTTCATCTCTGAAAAAACGGCTTGCACCGGCTTATTCCGTACATTACCAAAGGTCATGGGCGTAAACACACAGGGGCTTACCTCCCCAAATGCATCAATATAGACCATTTTGTGGCCTGCATTACAGCCGAAGTGCTCTCCCCCCTCAAAATGTCCAAGATAATTAACCGTTATTTTTCCCTCTTTATTGTATTTGTCCTGCAAGCTGACCAGGCTTAAGCGTTCCTCTTCGGTGATGACTGCAGCTTTGTTCCAGAAGGCCTCTGCCGTCGGCTTGGTTTCACTCAGCCAGGCTTCATGGATATCAAGGCTGATCAGGAACTTAAGAAATTCCTGCACCTGATTTTTCTGGAGCATCTCTCTGGATATGACCGCTGATACACTGACATGGACACCTATATTTTTAAATATATCTATCGCCTCGAGCGCCTTTTGATAAGCCCCAACGCAACCCCTGATCCGGTCATGTTCTTCTTTTTCCCAATGGTCCAGGCTGATTGAGACATACAAAAGGCCTGCTTGCTTAAGCTCCGCTGCCAGTTGCTCCGTAATGCTCATGCCTGTGGTAAACAGCTTTATGGCACAATCATTTCCGACACTTTTTACAATCTCAACGATATCTTTGTTCATAAGCGGTTCCCCACCGGTAAAGCCCAGCCAAAAAACGCCCATTTTCTTCAGTTCCTGGATGAGCTGCTTGATTTCAGCGGTACTTAGCAGCTCCCCGCTTCTATTCTTGTTATAACAATATCGGCAATTCTGTGGGCAGACATTAGTCAAGCCGATTTGAGCGTGGGAGGGTCCCTCCGTCCTTGCCAGCAGATGCTCATTGATGAAGCGGGTAAAGGCTTTGCTGTTTACCGAAGGCAGATGCGAATGAATGATCAGCTGCCCGCCTATATTCAACAAATTGAACTTTCCCATATATTTAGCCAGGAACCAATTAATCGAAGGTTTTACCCTAATGATCTGCGGGTTTGACAACAATGCTTTGACCAGGGCAATTTGATTCTTAAATTTAGCCATGTGTTAATAACCTCATCATTCACTTTATCTTTTGGCCCACTGATAAGCAGCATTCCGCTTATTCGTTTAATTCTGAAATACAATTCCATCATAATTATCACACATATCAGCAGAATAGTCTGTATCAGTAAGTGATGATTTGGACTATTTTTATTAGATTCCCTCTTCCATATGCTAATTAACTCAATCACTTAAATGTTTTTCAGTTTTGGATAGGAATTTCTCCAATGCTTCGCTGATATCAATATTCATGCGTTCAGCCAAAATAATCAGCCACCATATGCATTCGCCAAGTTTATGTTCCAGTTCGGATACAGTTTCCCCATTTGTCGGCCAACGCCCCTGTTGAGACATTGTATCTTTTATTTTCCTCCTCTTCTTTCTATAAAAACTTATGGTTTATCTGTTTGCCGAATGGTTAGGGCACGTTCTTATATGGTCATCCACCATGCCGATTGCTTGCATGAATGAGTAGACGGTCACCGGGCCGACGAATTTAAAGTTTCGTTTTTTTAAATCTTTACTGATTTGTTCCGATAGAGTAGTCTGAGCAGGAATATGTCCATCGGATTCCCAATTGTTTATCACCGGATTAAAATCAACGTAGCGCCATAAGAAGTTTGAAAAACTTCTAAATTCTAATTGTATGTTGGTGACTGCTAAGGCATTGCTTCTTACAGCTTTAAGTTTTGATAGATTTTTAATAACATTGTATTGCTCTCTGATGTTTTCTAATTCTTCATCGCTTAACTTTGAACAATAAGCAATATCAAAATTGTGGAAAGCTTTTTTATAGTTTTCTCTTTTGGAAAGTACGATATTCCATGATAATCCTGATTGAGCACCTTCTAATGTAAGCATTTCAAATATATACGAATCATCATGGCTTGGTACACACCACTCGTTGTCATGATACAGTTGCATCATTTGATTTTTTCCAGGCCATAAACATGCACTCATGGAAATCCTCCCAGTCATTTTTTGACACATTGCTATTATACCATTTTAACTTTTCCCATAATCGTCAGCGCTGACGAATTCGAATGCGCCTTCGAATTTGGGACAGGCCTGGCCGTATAAAATTTTAAGTAGCCTTTACTTAAAAAAGCTACTTAACTTAGCACAAAAAATAAAATATATGTGTTGGATCAATGTTTTTTTGCTATGCGCAAAAATAGCTGTGTCTGGAATCGAACGCCAGAACGCTCTTTTTTTGTTGGTACTTTTCAATTATTTTTAGCCTGACTTACAAAAGTATTCTACCTATAAATAATTATGATATTGACGAAACTGGCGAAATCTCAACCTTAACCGGATTTGAGCAGACTCTTTTCACCGCTTCACTGTGAAATTGCTGTCGCCCTCTACTTTTCATCATTATAAATGCTAACAAAGTCAACTAAAAGTATATTGTATGTATCAATCTACAACGGACAATAAATGAATTACTTTCCAGTGTAATTTATTTTGTTTAATCATAAAATATCATAAAATATCTAATAAAGGAGGATGATTACTTTGTATAAAATAAAAGATAGGGAAACACTTGCAATTGTTTCAGGCGTTATTGGTTTGGCAGGAATGACTCTTGCTGATGGAATATCCAGGCGAATACGGATATCTAAACGATCATATCGGGAAGCTGCGGCAGGGATGTTTTTATCCAAGGGTCAAGCAAAAAGCTCAAAAGGACAAGCTCTTGGCTTAATTATGAACTCTGCCGTCAGCATCCTTGGAGCTAATTATATTATTAAGCGTTTAACCCAAAGCGGTCGCGATAAGCTTCTGGTTAAAGGAATAGTAGCCGGGACTGCCATCGGCGCAATCGCTACGGCCATTCCAAATGTTGTTCCTAAAAATCGTGTCAAACCTAAAGATGCGGCAAGCAATCTATCCTATGTTGGTACTAATATCGTGTATGGAATACTTGCCACTTTCGCTGCTGCTCTATTTGGACATGATTCATTATTCGATGCTCCCCCTCAAAACGACTACTTGGAACCAACTGAAAAGACGAGCGAACAAGTGAGAATGGCTCGTGTGTTAGGCTGATTTTGACACATCTGTCATAAAAATCATTTTACTCATTTGCCTGCATTTGACATGCTATTTGACATTATGCTTACTTGATGCTACACTAAATATTAGCACTCGGAGTCGAAGAGTGCTAATAATAAAATTTGATAAGACTGCGAGAAGTCACTTTTTATTTAAAGTGGCTTTTTTTTATAACCTTAACCAGTAAATATTATCCATGAATTACTTTTATTTCTAAATAAGTAAGGAGATGATACGAAATGGGAGACAAGAATCCAAAAAAGTTGAAGAAAAAGAAGAAAATACTTGAGAAAGCCCCTCTGCAACCCACAATCACACCGGAAACAGTCCCGGAAAAGAAACCTAAAAAGCATCAATAGAAAAGTCAGGAGTTAGCATCATTGAATAAAAAAAGAGTATTGGTTGGCAGTCCGGTATATCAAAAGCCGAAAATACTGGAGGCATTTTTGGCGTCCCTGAAAAAGCTTACCAGGAATACAATTATATTGGATTATATGTTTATCGATGACAATGAGGATGAAAATTCCAGCAAGCTGCTGGCTGATTTTGCAAGAGAGGCATCATTGGTTGTCACCATTTGTGGTGAAAAACAAGGGAACTATCTGTGCGACGATGAATCCCATTATTGGGATGACGGCTTAATGTTGAAGGTGGCAAATTACAAGAACAGCATTATTAATTACGCAATTGAAAATAATTACGATTATCTATTTTTGGTGGACTCCGATTTGGTTTTACACCCCGGTCTGATTGAACAGCTAAAAAACACGGATAAGGATATTATCTCTGAAATCTTCTGGAGCCGGTGGCATAAGGATAGGCCTTTGGAACCCAATGTTTGGTTGTTTGACGAATATGACTTGGTGCCCAAGGAATTGGGTGAAAAACTGAGTGAAGAAGAGATGCAGATACGACAAAGCAGGTTTTTAAACCAACTCAGACTTCCCGGCGTGTATGAAGTAGGCGGGTTAGGCGCGTGCACCTTGATCAGCAGCGCTGCCTTGGCGGCGGGTATTAGCTTTGAACCAATCAAGAACTTAACCATCCATGGCGAAGACAGGTTTTTCTGCATACGGGCAGCGGTGCTTGGTATTGACCTATTTGTTGATACCCATTATCCCGCGTACCATATTTACAGGGAACAGGACTTAGCCGGGGTAGCGTCTTATGTAAAAAGTAGCGACGCAGACCTTGCCTTTGTAAGACAATCTAAAAAAGATGGAAATAAAATCACGCTTTCGATGGTTGTGAAAAATGAAGAAAGACGCTATCTAAAGCAGGTCCTCAGTAGTTTAAGCGGGTACATTGATGAAGCAGTTATTATTGATGATGGAAGCTCAGACCATACAATTAATTTGTGCCGAGAAATATTGAAGGATATACCTCTGCATATCATCCAAAATGAAGAGCCAATGTTTACCCACGAGGCTGAGCTCAGGAAAAAACAATGGCATGAAACGATAAAAACAAATCCGGACTGGATTTTAAACCTTGATGCTGATGAGATGTTGGAAGACAGTTTTTGGGATCACGCCCAAAACCTGATTAAAAATCAAGATTACGATTTATATTGTTTCAGGCTATATGATATGTGGAATGAAACCCACTATCGCGAGGACAAATATTGGAATGCCCATAGTATTTATCGGCCATTTTTAATGAGATACCAGCCTGATTTTAATTATAAATGGAATGAAATCCCTCAGCATTGCGGGAGATTTCCAGTAAACACATTCTCTTTGCCAAGCGTTGAAATTGTATTTCGAATAAAGCATTTTGGTTGGGCTACACAGGAAGACAGAACGGGAAAGTATCAAAGGTATCAGCTTTTAGATCCGGACGCCATCTACGGGAACAGAGAACAATATGATTCGATTATGGATACAACTCCGAATCTGATCAAATGGGAAGCGGGCGAGGTCGTATATATATTGAGGAAAAGAAAATAAATGTGGGTGTCGGCTTTGCAACGGGACGCAAAAATTTTAAAAATGTGGTAAAAACCTATGTGAACAACTGGAACGAATCCGGACTCGTCGATAATACAAGAATTGCGCTCCACCTGTTTGTCGCTTACGATTTGACGTATAAAGACACCATCGTGAATGATTACAAAATTACGGACGAAGAAATCCTGGATACGGTAGACTCGGCCTATTACCTAGGCGATGCTGCCATAACAAACGAGGCTCAATTTCTTATTGAAAAGAAGGTTATTGATTTAAAAGAGGCTGAGCTTATATTTGGCGATGGCTATGCTATGAAAAGAAATGCAGTTCTGTATTTTGCCTTAAAAAATAAAATGGACTATCTTATTTTCTTTGATGATGACGAATACCCTATAGCTAATATAAAAATTAACAATAGCCTTGCTTGGAAAGGCCAAGAGGTTCTATCAACGCATATTAAGAATATTATCCATGCGGACATGACTCATGGGCATCATTGCGGTTACATTTCTCCCATCCCCCAATTGGATTTCAACGGCAAACTTTCGGAAGACGATTTTAGGATTTTTATTGAATCACTTAGCAACGATATTATTAATTGGGATTCAATTAAAGAAAAAATGGATAATGGCGGCGTTACGTATGCTGACATTGATGTTGTCAATAGCAAAATTACTGAAGTTGTTAAAGAGAAAAACGGCATGAAATTCATTTCGGGTGCTAACCTGGGCTTTAATCTTAAAAATCTTGATAAATTATTTCCCTTTTATAACCCGCCGGGAGCAAGAGGAGAAGACACTTTCTTAAGCACCTGTATTTGTGAATGTACAATAAGAAAAGTTCCTTGCTATACCTTCCATGATGGCTTCTCTACCTATCAACATTTGCTTCTCGGTGTGCTTCCTAATAAATTAAAAGCGATGAGAGCTGACTCGGGAGTAAATACGGAGAGGTTTTTAAGAGCTTCCATCGGCTGGATCAGGTACAAGCCACTCCTGCTTTATATCACGCAAAGAAGCAATTACCAAACAGAAATCGCGAAAATAAAAAAGAACTTAGAAAATGTTATCCCAAAAATTTGTGATTATTTTGCAAATGACCAATTTAAAATTATTTTGAATGAGCTTGAATTTTATCATACGCATGTGGAAGATCATCATAACGATTTTGAAAATACGAAGTTAGCGTGGCTAAAAATAATAAAATTTTTAAAGAATAGTGAAAAAGTATCCACAAAAATAAGTTCTCCGCAGAAAGAAGGAAGATATCCTCAAGTTAAAGGAACGAATGTGCCTGTCGGAGCCTAATGCGCAAAAGTTGTTCGGTATCAGCCACATCCGTTTCTCTGCTTTTACGGTCCTCGGCAGTCATTTTCAACTGCCTACAATTTGTTGTCAGTTGATAGATTGATTTCTTTATAGCCATCATACCAAACGCATGTTCTATTTGCAATAGCTGGAACCGCTTGAAATAAGGCTATTTTTTCTCTATCAAAACGCAACACTCAACGTGCCTTGAGTGTACAAAAGAGATGCCGTTAAACCTAGTATGGCCTTGGCGGCAGGATGTATTTCAGAAAAAAGCCTGTGGATGCGGCAGTGCAAAATCTAAATAAATTCTTATGAAGAACTTATTATTTTCTTATACTGTTGTATACAGCTAATGCATCGGTAATATTATACTGTTCCGAAAGGTGATCTCCTTTTGCACCAGCTGAAATCAGAACATATTCTTGTTTACCCACTTTGGCGAGACTCGCGAGACATAGACCGGCCTCATCGGTATATCCAGTTTTCCCTCCTAAAATTTCCCCACCGATAATGCTTTGATTGTTGAAGTCCTCAAACATGGTATTGTAAAAGGTTATCCCGCCAGGGTGCTTATTCGTAGGTTGTGTGGAATGACGGGATGAAGTAAAAATCTCCCGGAAAGTATCATTTTGCAAAGCATAGCTTAGAAGAATAGCCAGATCCTTGACTGTTGTGTAGTGGTTTTCATTGTGAAGTCCGATCGCATTTTCAAAATGGGTATTGTCCATACCAAGACCTGCCGCCTTTTGATTCATTATTTTTACAAAATTCTGCTCTGATCCCGCAACCTGATCAGCAAGTCCAATACAGCACTCCGCGCCACTCGGTAGCATTACTCCGTATAACAGATCGATTGCCCTGACCTGCTCACCCGGTTGGAAACCTGCCATTGATGCATCTGCTTCGTACAGTCCCTGAAACGTAGAATTGGTAAGTTTAATTTCTTCCTTCAGGTCAGGTAAATTTTCTATCGCCACAATGGCTGTCATCATCTTAGTCAAAGAAGCAGGATAGATTTTTTCTTCGCTGTTTTTTTGCATCATGATGGTATGATCTTTTAACCGGATCAAAATCGCATTAGGACTGTTCAGCTTGTCGAAAGATATAGAAGCTGAGAGATCTGGTTCTATCTTTGACGAAGGAACCGGTGTTGTTCTATCGTCAGAAGAATCGGGGGTTACCTTTAAAGAAGAATATGACGAGGCTTTATCGTCATATTCTTTCTCAAATATTTGGTGGTTTCCTGGAGTAATGATGGATTTGTAAGCTAAAGCAGCAATGACAACCGTCAACAAAAAAGTTACAAATATGCGTATTCCTGACTTTTTCTTTTTTATTTTTCGTACCATACTCTAAAACAGCTCCTTATTCTGTGCTGATATTATTCAACCACAGAACAAGGAGCTATGTTGGAATTCCAGCTTATGAATTTCTTAAGATTTTCTTATAACGGTATCTGGAGTTTCACTGTGACATACATGTTCTTTGCGACACTACTGCATCCTGATAGTTGTAAAAATAGGAATAAAACTTTATTAAGGAGAAAATCACCCTATCTTAAGGTTTTATTAAGACATTTCTTTTTTAAATATCCTAGAATAAACAAGTTAATTACAACGGAGGTAAATTTAGTGATCATTACGATTTTAATGTTTATTATAGTGTCGATTACATGGTTTATTAGTACTTTGCCATTCTTGATTCCATACCATATACTACTGACCTCTCAAAGCAAAAAGATTGGCTATAAACTGTCAATTGAACATATTGTAATCGTATATATCTTTGTGTACTACCTTACTGGTGTTCTAGATTTTACTGGAATTTATACCATTTTAAGGGATATTGTTCATAACAGCTTTGGTATAATAACACCAAAGGGGTTGAATATTCAACCGGATGAGATTAATCTGATTCCATTTCGTTGGCTTACAGAGGGTGTTCGCCCATACATAGAAAATATATTACTTTTTATACCTCTTGGATTTATGCTTCCGTGTATTTGGAAAAAGTATGAAGTGTTATGGAAAACAGCATTATTCGGTATTACATTCTCTCTTATTATAGAATTGAGCCAATTGTTCAATAGAAGAGTAACGGATATTGATGATTTACTGATGAATACTCTCGGAGCGTTAATCGGATGGGTAATTTTCAGGCTGCTGCAAGAATATTTAGCAAAATTACAGAAGAAGGTTTCTGTCCAAAGTCCCAATATCGAAAAAATTCCCTTGCTCCTTCGTGAAGAGGCATGTTTTTATATGGCCAGCGCATTAGCCGGTATGTTCTTTGTGTATAACCCATTTTTAATTTACCCATTTTTAAGATCTTTATTTAATTAACAAAAAGACAAGCTATCTGACTTAAGCAGATAACTTGTCTTTTTCTTGCTTTTGTGGAAGCACGACAGTGAAGACTGTCTTTTCTGTATTACTTTGCACGAAGATATTGCCTCCATGCGCGTTGACGATTTCTTTGGCAATAGCCAGTCCAAGCCCGGCACCGCCTGTATTGGCAGAACGGGATGTGTCCAGCCGAAAAAATTTCTCAAATATCGTTTCCAGCTTTTCTCGTGGGATTGCATTACCTTGATTCGTAAAAGTTATAACAATATTTTTTTCCTGCTGCTGAGCAGAAATGTCAATGACGCTGTTTTCATAGCTATAGGCCAGCGCATTTTTCAAAATGTTATTGAATACCCGGGCCAGTTTGTCTGCATCTCCCCACAGGGTGAGTCCGTCGGGCACATTGACGGACACCTGCTTTCCTCGCGGAGTCAGCATGGGATAGAATTCATCCGCCATTTGCTGGAGCATGAATTGTAAATTGATTTTCTCTTTATTCAAAACAATCGTTTGAAGATTAAATCTTGTAATCTCAAAAAACTCATCGATAAGCTGCTCTAAACGATAAGCTTTTTCCAAGGTAATACCGACATATTTTGCCTTCTGCTCAGGAGGCATATCAGGAGCTTCATCCAAAAGACTTAAGTATCCTATAACGGAGGTCAGAGGTGTCTTGATATCATGAGCCAGGTAAACTACCAAATCATTTTTGCGCTGCTCGGCATCAAGAGCAGCCTTGTTTTGTTTTTTTAAGTTGTTTTTTATCTGATTTAGCTTATTTTCCATAAAATCCAATTCTGGCGATAATGTAATTTCAGAATCTGATTCCTCAGTAAGTTTATCCATTCCGGCGCTGATTTCATCAAAATATTTTGTGAACCAAGAAACAAAAAATCGAAAAAGGATAACTAAAAAAATCAGGCTTACAACAATAAGAATCATATCCATATTGTTGCGAATCACCAACTGATAGATTGTCAGGGCGTCCGAATTATTAAAATGAAAAGCGTTCATTAAAAATTTAACGATAAGATCTCCGAACTGTCCACGCAGGATTTGCCGCAACAGAAAAACAGTCACAGCTGCGGCAACTGTGATCAGACTTATTTGCAAAAATACTTTCCTTTTTAATTTTATATAATCATTCTTTCTTTTAGCTCTCTTACTCTTCAATTTTATAGCCAACCCCCCATACCGTTTTGATATATTTAGGATGCTCCGCGCTGTCTTGCATTTTTTCCCTTATATGCCTGATATGAACCATTACCGTATTATTACTGTTGCTGAAATACTTGTCTCCCCATACCTCTTGGAACAATTCTTCCGAACTGACTACCCGTCCGCGGTTGGAACAAAGGACCCAAAGAATGGAGAATTCAGTAGGAGTGAGAGCTAGCTTTTTTTCATTCAACGTACATTCATGGGTGTCCATGTCCAATACCAAGCCGGAAAAAGCAATCAAGTGTTCTTCCTGATTTCGCTCTGAAGAATTATATTTGGTAAATCTCCGGAGCTGCGCCTTGACACGGGCAATAAGCTCCAAGGGACGGAACGGCTTGGTGATATAGTCGTCCGCACCTAAGGTCAGCCCGGTAATCTTATCGATTTCTTCTTCTTTGGCTGTCAGCATGATAACCGGAAAGTTATGCTTTTCCCGGATTTGCTGACAGATAGAAAAACCATCTACATCAGGAAGCATGACATCCAAAATGGCGAGATCCAATCTTTCATTTTCAATGCAGTTAAGAGCATCCTTGCCGTCATAAAATTTAAAGACATTATAATTTTCGTTTTTCAGATAAACTTCTACCAAATCGGCAATAGCCTGTTCATCATCAACTATTAAAATATTTGCAGCCAAGAGCGTCATCTTCTTTCTTTTAAGTATATGACCCCATAATTATTATACCGCAAAGCAATAATCCATTTTATAGCTTTTTACTTATTATAATCTTAAGAATTTCTGAATATCGCGATACTGATAGTCTTTTACACCAATATAAATATCAATTTTGACAATAGCAAGGGTTTAAGCAATAAATTGCACTTGCGGTCCTGGATCGTCATCGGCGGAACTCCTATTTCCAGAGACAAAGTCCGTTCACTCTTGCCATGATAAAATAATTCAATAATAAGGTACCTTTCATGGTCATCGAGCAGAGGCAATCCGGCATCTTTGCAATCATATCCTTCATAGCGATTGCTACCTCAATAGTATCCTTTCACTTAGGTGATCGCATACTCCACGGGGATGCCTTTCTCCATGAAGTTTTCAAGCGAAATGTTGTATTTGTTTGCCAGTGGGGTTGTGATACCTCGTGTGTCCGACTGTTTTTGTGCCATATTCTATTGCTTCACAAGGACACCAGTGAATACAGGCAAGGCATCGTTCACAATTATGCTGCCAAACCGGACGCCGGTCATAAGATGTCCTACCCATCTGGTTTCCCCTTAGCGGAAGGTCATCTGCTTGCGCTTAGCATCCGTTATAGATGAAATTTATTATCAGAGCAAACGCTATTGACAAAGTGTCTACTATGTTTTACTATATAGCAGTATTAAGTAACACTCCATACCAGTCATACAGAATAGCAAGGGGGCGATTGTACTGGAAAACCTAACAGAAATGCTCAAAGGCGTGCTTGAGGGCTGCGTCCTTGAAATTATAAGCCGCAAAGAAACCTACGGCTACGAAATCACACGGCGGCTGAACGCCCTCGGCTTTCCAGATGTTGTGGAGGGAACGGTGTACACTATCCTGATCCGGCTTGAAAAAAGCAAGCTGGTAGAGATCACCAAAAAGCCCTCCGACATGGGGCCGCCGCGAAAGTTTTTCGCGCTCAACGACGCGGGACGCGAGGAACTGCAGAGGTTCTGGGAAAAATGG
Source organism: Dehalobacter sp. (assembly GCA_023667845.1). Taxonomy (NCBI): domain Bacteria; kingdom Bacillati; phylum Bacillota; class Clostridia; order Eubacteriales; family Desulfitobacteriaceae; genus Dehalobacter; species Dehalobacter sp. Next base: position 59,401 of record JAMPIU010000125.1, read on the forward strand.
GAATTTGTCGCGTCGAAAATCAACCAATTAAAGGAGGAGCAGTAACAATGCTTGATTCTTTTAAAAAACTGATAATAGGCGACATGGAAGAAAAACGGGCCTATAAACAAATGATGAAAAGGGTTGACGCCCTGCCGAAAGATTATCGGTTTGCATTTCGCAAAATTCAACATTATATGTTTACCGTTGGCCCCCCTGGCGGTGACATGACGATATTTACGGACTTGACGATGTTTACGGACTTAGTGGATTTATTCGAAGCAAGCGCTGCAGAGGGCAGACAGGTTCTTGATGTCATAGGCAGTGACGTCGGCAAGTTTTGTGATGAGTTTATGCGCGCGTCGGGTGCCAATACTGAAACACTGCGAGAAAAACTAAACAAAGAGGTTATGGCAAGGTTTAACAAGGAGGGACAATAACGATGCTGGAGCTTATCAAAAAGATGATCGGGGACAAAAAAGAGTATAGGGAGCAAATGGCAAGAGTAGAAGCGCTGCCTGAAGACTATCGGTTCGTATTTAAAAAAATCCAGGGATACATGTGGAATTTTGCGGGAGGAGACGGCTCTGACATGTTGAAAACTCAGTACGAATTGATAGAGTTGTTTGAGGCCAGCGCAGCGGACGGCAAGCACGTTCTCGACGTGACGGGCGAAGATGTTGTCGGGTTCTGCGACGAGCTTTTGCGCGACACGAAAGTGTGGACCGATAACTTTCGTCAAAAATTAAACCGTGACATTATGAACAAATTCGGAAGGGAGAAAGATTCTAAATGAAAGACATCGCAATCCAAGTGAAAGGACTGCAAAAGTCTTACCATAAGCTTCATGTCCTAAAAGGCGTGAATTTTGAGGTGGAAAAGGGCAGTATTTTCGCTCTGCTCGGCTCCAACGGCGCGGGCAAGACAACGATTGTCAAAATCCTCACCACGCTGCTCAAACAGGATAGCGGAACTGCCACCGTCAACGGCTTCGACGTTGCGGCAAAGCCCGACTATGTACGGCAATCGATCAGCCTGACTGGGCAGTTTTCCGCCGTGGACGAGATTTTGACCGGGCGGGAAAACCTTATTATGATCGCCAAGCTCCGGCACCTCGACAACCCGCGTCAGGTCGCGGATGATTTACTGAACCGCTTCGGCCTGACCGAGGCCGCCGACCGCAGGGTATCCACTTATTCGGGCGGTATGCGCCGCAGGCTCGATATCGCCATGAGCCTGATCGGAAAACCGCAGCTTATTTTTCTCGACGAACCGACCACCGGGCTCGATCCCGAGGCGCGCATTGAGGTTTGGAAGGTTGTCAAAGAACTTGCTAACAGCGGCACGACGGTATTCCTGACCACGCAGCATCTGGATGAAGCTGAACAGCTTGCCGATCAAATTGCCATTCTGCATGAGGGCAGGATTATCGCGGGCGGCACACTCGCGGAGCTGAAAAAGTTGTTCCCGCCCGCCAAGGTGGAGTATGTGGAAAAACAGCTGACATTGGAGGAGATATTCCTGGCCATCATCGGCAAACGTCCACGGATGGACTAATACCGCGGTGCCACGGATGGCAAAGAGCGGTAAAAAGGAGGAGAAGTAAATGGAAACAATCAGGAAACACTTTTTCAGCGATATGAGCGTTATGCTCGGACGTTCCATGCGTCATATTTTCCGCAGCATGGATACCATTATCACGGTCACCGTCACTCCGATCGCGATGATGCTGCTGTTCGTCTATGTGTTGGGCGGCGCGATTCAAACCGGCACGGATAACTATGTGAATTACCTGCTGCCCGGCATCCTGCTGATTGCAATTGCAAGCGGCATCGCCTATACGTCTTACCGTCTGTTTATGGATATGCAAAGAGGCATCTTTGAACGGTTCCACTCCATGCCGATTGCGCGTTCGGCCGCACTGTGGGGGCATGTGCTGACCTCACTGGTATCCAATGTGATTTCGGTTGTTGTCATCATTCTCGTAGCGCTCATAATGGGCTTCCGCTCGTCGGCAGGCGTATTGTCATGGCTTGCCGTGGCTGGTATACTCGCGCTGTTTACGCTGGCCTTGACCTGGATCGCGGCGATTGCCGGACTGTCCGCAAAATCGGTGGACGGTGCAGGCGCCTTTTCCTACCCGCTTATCTTCCTCCCATTTATCAGTTCGGCGTTTGTACCGACCGAATCGATGCCGTCAGTCGTTCGCGCCTTTGCCGAAAACCAGCCGGTGACTTCGATAGTGGACGCCATCCGCGCGCTCCTGTCGGGGCAACCTGTCGGAAATGATATTTGGGTTGCACTCGCGTGGTGCTTAAGCGTACTGATCGTCGCATATCTGTTTGCGATGCGCGCGTACAAACGGAAAGCAGCTTAATGTTTGCAGGCATTGAAATGAATCTCCATTCCGTTATAGGTCCTGCAGGATCTCCTGGTCTTGATCAGTTCGATAACCGGTTTTTGATAATCCATCGTTATACCCCTTAAACATTCGATTCGACACTCTTTATTATTCCAGGTCACGGTTTCGGCATCCCTAAAATGGCCCGGCGGCAGTGATTGGGAATCCCGGCCTTATTTTACTTTTACAAAAGTGTTTTAATATAATCAACCGGCACATCCATACGAGCGGCTGTTTCTTCAATCGACAGTCCGGTGTCTATAAATCTCTTCATTACCATCATGATGTTTTCTCCGACTTCAATGATGTGCTTATCCGGATCATAAAAACGAATGACGTGCTGACCCCACGAATGCTCTAAGAGCGGATGAACATATTCGATATTATTGATCCTGTTTAATTTGGCAGCGAAGGCGTCGATGTCATCTTCTTCAAAATACAACTCACAGGCATTATTGCCGAAAATAATTTCTTCATACGGCTTATGAATAAAGCCTTGCCAGGAATCTACAGTCTGCAAGACAATGCCTCCTGTCAAGGTAACATTTGCCCCAAAATCAGCAACGACTTCTAATCCTAGAACGTCGTAATAAAACTGCTTTGCTTTTTCCATGTCTCTAACTGCAATTAGGGTGCAGGTATATTTCATTCTCGCTATCCTCCAATGTGAGTGTTTAAATTGCTATTATATGGATAATGTGCAGCTCACAACTCTGCAAAATTAGCTGGTTATAAACATATTGATGCCAATTAAAAGAATCAAAAATCTTTTATTCTCGGTTTTCTAAAAGGCGTAAAGCGTGGGATAATATAGTGCTCAAAAGGTCTTTTTCAGCTTGCTCTCTGGCATCCACCTTATATCGAACCGGGCCGCAATGCATGAATATTATGGGATGATGCCCAAAGTTTCCAATTTATATAGTACCTCGATTTAAGCCAAAGCGCCACCACAACTTGAACCAACTCCCGCAGTACAAGCATAGCAATGATTATTAAGCATAATTTTACGGTCCTGAAGGGTAGCAAGATTAAAATCCTGAACAAATCTTGGTTGACAATTCAGCCCCAGCATCTGGTTAAAATCGCAGTCATAAAGTTGACCGTCCCATCCCACAGAAATCAATTCCCGGCACATGACTTTCGATACAGCCGATAGGTTAAAAGCACCGGCCAAATGTGACATATACCTTTCCAGGTTCTGGCTCTCAGTAAGAAAAGTCAGAAAACGTCCAACCGGAACATTCGTAAGAGTGTGTAAATTATTGAAACGAACTCCGTAACGGTTCAAAAGCTCTCTGCGAAAATCCACTTCAATCATGTGTTGGGGCGGTGGTAAAAAAGCGCCACCCGGATTATAAACCAGATTAAGCTTTAACTGACTGTTCTCGTTTCCATAGCCTAAATTATTTAATCGCTGAAGAACCTGAATAGAGGTTTGAAAAACTCCCTTTCCCCTCTGTCTCTCAGTATTCTCTTCTTTGTAACAAGGTAAGGAGGATATTATCTCAACACCTTTACTGGCGAACAACTGCAGCAGAGGGGCATATTCAGCTAAAGCCAGTACAGTAAGATTTGTCCGAATCATGACATGGCTGCCTATTTTAACTGCCTCATTTAAAAACCAGGATAAGTGGGAGTTTAATTCAGGGGCTCCCCCAGTTATATCCAGGTTGGGAATATGATTATCAGCCAGGGCTTGAAGACAAAAAGACATAGTCTGCTGACTCATAGATTCCCGGCGATGAGGCCCTGCCTCGGCATGACAATGCTTGCAGGACAGGTTGCATACCTTGCCTACATTGACCTGAAGCGTATTGATAGAATTGCTGCTCCTTAGGGGATATAAATTTACTTCCTTAAGTTTTTCCTTAAACGGTTTGATACCTTTAACAGATTGCAAGCAATTCGGTATTAAATCCGCTGATTTGTAATAAGATTCCACGGTGTGTCACACCCTTTTAGTTACTATGCTTTTTCTCCCACATTTGCCGTAAGACAAATATGACTATACTTAATGAAAACAGTATCAGAAGTCCGAAGACAAATGTTCTTACACTACCCACCAACATTCCTCCCACATAGGAATAAATAATTGTGGCCGGGAGCTGGCCTAGGCCCGTGGCCCAAAAGAATTCCCAGAAGCCCATTGAGGTTAAGCCAGCTGCATAGCTGACTATATCAAAAGAGACAAAAGGCAGCAAACGGGCTACTAATACTGCCCATTTCCCATACTTTTCAAAGAAAACATCAACCTGCTTGAGTACAGAACGGGTGGTTAGTTTTTCTGCAACCGTCCGGCCATAGATGCGGGCAATGGCAAAGCATAGAGCCGCTCCTGCCATAGCGCTGCTCCATGACAATATTGCTCCTTTAATCCAGCCGAATAATCCGGCATTGGCAAAGGTTATCACGAAAGCCGGAAGGGGTGCAATTAATGATTGAAAGACCATCAGAAAAAAGGATACAATCGGTGCCCATATGCCGAACGACAGAATGTACTCCTTTGCTGCTGGTATATTAACCATAGATAAGATAAAGATCGCCTTGTTTACCGCGGAATGAACCGGCTGTACAAAATAGTAACTGCCGACAATCAACGCTAAAACACCTATTTTAATAGTCCAGTTTTTATATCTCCTGTCCATAATTCAACTCCCTTCGGCCAAACTAAAATCTAAGCTATATTTTTGCACTAACAATTCTGCAATCCTGTACGACTGCAATCCCTTATATGTTTCTTTTCCCGCTAAGCCCCGCCGATAGTAAGCCAGCATGTCTTCCCATGTATCAATGTCCTGCAAGCTTTCCAGTAGCGAATAGGTAAGCCCCTTATCTCTTACAGCCTGCAGAGTCCTTTTCAGCACTTCAGATGTGCTCCAGGGTATACCACAAAAAAGATCGCGACAATTTTTCTTTAAGCCTATTAGATAATAACCACCGTCTTGGGCGGGTCCTAAGACAACATCAACTTCCCTAAGCCTGTCAAAGGCCTCTTCCAGAACTGCCCTGCTGATTTCGGGAATATCTGAGCCGATGATTAAAATGGACTGATAGTGTGACAAGCCCTCCTCTGCAATGTTTTGCATTCTTTCTCCTAAACAATTCCCTTGCTGCAATCGTTCCTGAAAATGATAGTCATCCCAAATAGCCAGATTTGGCGACTGCAAATCGGCTAATGAAGAGTACCAATAAACGTAACCGGGTAGTCCTGTGCTGTTTACGGTATTCAGAATATCTCTAAGACTGGCTTGGTGGAAAGCGGCACTTTCCTCGTCGGTGATTACACGTTGAAGACGAGTTTTAGTATAGCCGGGATGTGGTATTTTGCTCATGACGGCAATCACTTTTTTCATGACTTCTCCCTATACCTTAAGACGAGTAATTCAGGATTTACCCCAAGTTTATAAAGTAATTTCAGCATCTGCATTTTACAGATGGTTCGGAACAATCCGCGGTTGCGAAAACGTCTGCTGCTCGTTACGACTTTACCCTCAATAACAAAGGCTTCGCCAAACCGGCGCATCCTTTTGGAGAACTCCATATCCTCCATGATAGGTATGGGAGGAAATCTTCCCGCTCTCTGAAAGGTTTCCTTTCTGCAGTAGATAACCTGATCGCCATAGCAGCTGGAAAAAAAGCGGCTGCGAAGGTTAGAAAAAAAAGCCAACATTCTGTAAAACGTGTCATCATAATCAAAAGCCATTGTACAGCAGCCCCATGTAGCACCGGCATCAAGAGCGGCTTCAATATCTGCGAAAATTCTGCTTTCAAAATCTGTATCGGCATGCAAAAAAATCAGCGCCTCGCCTCGGCTAACATCGGCACCGGCGTTTAACTGTGTTCCTCTTCCGCGTTGAGCCGAAATTAGTCGAACCGGATATCTGCTGCATATTTGTCGCGTGTTATCCTTACTCCCACCATCTACGACTATAACTTCAAGCTCTGATAGATATTGCAGCTTTTCCAGGAGATCAGCAATCTTCTGTTCCTCGTTCAAAGTTGGAATAACTACCGATATTCGTGGGAAAATTGGCACACTCCTGTTCCTCCCATACCTTGATAAGGATACTTACTGACTGTATTGTTAGTTCTATACACCCCGTATTGCCGATATTTCGCCAAAAACCATGTTTCTTGCGCAAAACACGGCAGCAGGTTGACCCAAAGACCCGTGAAAACTCCGTGTGCAGCCTCTGCGCTATTGCCTCCCCTTGGTTCAGATTATACTTTTCCGATATAATACCGGAAAACATGACCATACCGACTAGACTTCCGCAAGTACAGCCGCTGCCCATTCCGCGAGTGAATAATGCCGCCGCTCCGTACGTATCTTCATTGAGTTTGATGTTAAAAACCTGACTGGCGGCGTATAGAACAGACTGGCAACAATTGAAACCATCTTTCATATGTTCACGAACGAGCACTTCAGCAGTTTTCTCCAACACTGCATTCCCTGTCCTTCCTTCGATGAATTAACCAGAACCAACCACCATATAAACTGCAAAAGCTGACTAAAAACGCAAAGATAAGAGAAGCCGCAAAGGCTGGCCCTTTGTCGACTCCATAGGTCGAAAGCAGAAAAACATAAGCCCCCTCCCGTACCCCATACCCGTTGATACCCAAGGGAATCATGGATAAGGCGGAGATGGCCGGAATTATATAGATCACCTCTATAAAACTAAGCTCCGTGATATTTAAAGCCCTAAAAATCGTGTAATTTACTCCCACCACCGTTAACTGGAACAGAACCGAAAGTGCCCCCACTAAAAAAACCTTTCTCCAATGCTCTTTGAGTGAACCTCCATGCTGGCACAATCCAACTAGAAACCGTGCGCAACGCCCCTTTTTCTTTAGGAGAAAGCCGGGCGGACTGGCCAGAGCAATTAGCATAGTTAACCCTGAAGAGACTATAATTAAAATAATAAACAAACCGTTGACCTGTAAACTCATCTGCCTTGCAAACGAACTTGCCAGGACTCCGGTGACTGCCAAACCAAAGGTGGCAAGTATGCGTTCCACTGTAATAGATGCAGCGGCTCCCGCCATATCCCCCAGCCTTTTTCCGGTAAGAATTATGCGGATACTGTCCCCTCCGATACTTGATGGCAAAAAGTTATTCGCAAAAATGCCTATCCAGTAAAACATCCATAAATCCTTAAAAATTGTTTTAAAACCTTGGGCCCGCAATAAAATCTGCCATTTGACCGTACTTACATACATGGACAGGAAAATAAGCAGAATGGCTGGAAGAAGCCAGGTAATTCTGGCTTCTTCCAGTACATGCCTTAACTGCGACCAATCAATGGTATAAACCAGCCAGGATAAGAGGCCCAGTGAAACAACAGTTTTAAGAAGTATCGCTTGATTTTTTTTTAACATCCCTATTTTTCAAGAGGCAGATTTTTATTTCCTGACCACTCATAAAATGACGCATCATAATTACGGGCTTTTTCAAAACCAACCATTTTTAAAACCATAGCCATATGCCCTGAACGAATCCCTTTGGTGCAATAAGTTACGATCGTATCATCAGTTTTTAATCCTGCACCGGTAAAGAGAGCTTTCAGTTCTTGGGAACTTTTTAATGTTCCGTCGTTATTAAACATTTCTTCAAAGGCTAGGTGAATGGCTCCCGGTAGGTGTCCGCCCCGTGCCTCACCAAAGTCTGTAGCGCCAGCCCATTCTTTGTCTGTGCGAACATCCACAATCTTGATGTTTTTCTGGTTGGCCACAATCCAGTCTTGTGTCGCATTAATCTGTTCATCAAGCGCGGATATGCTGAAAGTCACAGGAATAGGGCTTACCTGAGCATTATTTATAGCCCCACCGGCATTCTTCCAAGCCGATAAACCGCCATCAAGAATTTTGACGTTTTTTATTCCGGCTACATTAAAAGTCCAAAGTACGCGGCCTTCCTCACCCCAGCCCGGTGGTTGGCCATAAACCACTGCCATTTTGTCTCCATTCACTCCTAATTTACCGATGGCTGCTGCCAGTTCTTCCTTTGGTAAAAGTGTACCCCAGGCAGGATCCCCCGGTTTTCCTTTGACATTGGCAAAGGTTTGCCATACCGCATTCACAGCTCCCGGAATATGTCCATCGGCATATTCTTTGTCTGTTCTAACATCGATTACAACGGTTTTTTCTAAATTAGCCTTCAACCAGTCGGCATTCACAAATAGCGTGGCTTTTTGTTCGTCAATCCGGTCAGTCTGTTGAGTGGGAGCCGATTCAGGTCCAGGCGTGGCAGTCGGAGCGTTCTTACCGCAAGCCGCAAGACTAAGGACTAGAATTAAAGCCATAAATAAAACAAATACTCTTTTAAATCTCATATTTTCCAATCTCCTTCGGACCTTTCATCCATTTAGTGTTAGTACAAGTTTAAGTATAGCAGGCAGATGATTAATTAAAAATACATATTATCTATAACGACGATTATATTCCATCGAATTTATCAATTCTTATTACATGTTATAGTTACATTCATCTGGAGTTTCTGTTTCAGACCTGGAGGTTATTGGTCATTTCGACAGTTTGGAAGCCCTTATGGAAAGTGTTAGGGAACAAAAAAGATGCCGCTTGAAGCTGATGGGGCCTTCGAGGGCAATCTCCGTTTAATTACAAGAACAGTTTTCCTATATTTTAACATATTCATTCAGTTTTATTACAGTGACCAAATTTATTACCTGCAGGATAATACCATATGGAGTGTGGATTTTGAGTGGAAAAATAAGTTTATTTACCAGGCAACTATCAGAGTTTATGCTATATTAACAAATCGCTCCGGCTCACTTTGCTGAATATCTTCTTCCCTTCTATCGCTGAGCTTCCTACATCCCAGGCCAGGAAGAACCCAAGTAGGGCGATTGCAGCTGCAAGCAAGCTTACGGCCGTGAATCCTTTGTTGGCTGTGTTTGATAGGGAATATATAATTCTCCAATATATCCTTCATTTTATATTCCCATAACAACTGCCAGATCATTTGGCAAATTCCCTGCATCACAGATAGTTCAGGGTGGCTTTTCAGAGGTAAAAAAACCCTATCCTCTATAGAAAAGAAAAATCTTCGTTGTGAAGATAAATATTAATTTATACTAACTCTCCATACATAGGCGGTACTTTTGTCCAACCTTTCGCTTTTCCGTATACCAGAATTTTATCATACGTACTCATTTCGACTTTGAATAGATCGATGAATATTTCGCGCAGGTGATCATTTCTTACCGTTTCTAATACGGCTCTCATGTGCAGGTCCACAGAATCCTGAATCCCTGCGAGAAGTATTCTATACATAAATATATCTTCCATGGCTTCCGGATCTACGCGTTGCACGATTTTAGCAGGTGGTCTTTCAGGTACAGGGACATTGTATTTTAGAGACAGTTGCTCAAATAGCTCGATCTGCTTTTTGAGAATTTTAATTCCCATCTCCAACATTACTTTAAAGCTCGGGTCATGGGCAAAACTTCCGTAAAACTGGGTTAACTCCAACTGGTCATATCTAAAATTCAGATGATCCCAGATATGGAAGGCTTCACTGACTGATAACTCCTCTTTTTTCATGGGTTTGGGGGGCTTATAAGCCGGGGGGTTGTCCTCCCAGCTTTTAAGTTTTCCATACTTATATAAGAGCTGAAACTGTGAAGCGTGGCCTAAAAGGGCCTCTTTAAACAGTTCCCTCACACGATCATTCGTCGTCGAGGTCCGATAAGCCCTAGCTAAAGCATACATTTCAGTTACTAGATCTTCAAATATTTTTCTGTAAATAAATTTGTCTGTAAGCTCATCGACCTTTTTGTCAATCTTAAGATCCGCAGCAGGTCTCTTGGGTAAAGTTACCGAATAGCGGGCTGCTTCCTCCTCCAAAATCTTTGATTCCTTTAAAAAGGTACTCAAGAATTGATTGAGTAGAAGATCGAAATCACGGTCATGAATAAAGTTTTTATACATCTGAAATGTTTCTATACTTCCATAGCGAGCTCTAAGAGTATTCCATAAATTGAACGCTGTAATAATATCAACTGTTTCCAGGCTGTTTCTTTTAAAAATTGATACCAAATCAGTCACCTCCGATTATGCTTATTTCTTGAATACTGTTGTTTAGTTTGAAGCAAATATCAATATAGTATTCACTAGTTTATACTAACTCGCCATACATGGGCGGTACTTTTATCCAGCCTTTCGCTTTCCCGTATTTTAGGAATCGATCATACGAGCTCATTTCGGCCTTAAAAAAATCGATATATATCTCGCGCAGACTGTCATTTCTTACCATCTCCAGTACCGCCCGCATGTGCATGTCCACAGAATTCTGAATTCCCAAGAGAAGAATCCGATACATAAATTGGTCGTCCATGACTTCCGGATCTATGGGCTGTACCATTTCAGCGGGTGGCCTTTCAGGCACATGGACACTATATTTTAGACACAGTTCCTCAATTGTTCCGATCTGCTTTTTGAGAATTACCAAGCCCATATCCAAGACAGCGATAAAGCTGGTGTCATGGGTAGAACGAATGAAGTAATTGACTAATTCCAACCGGTCATATCTAAAATTAAGATGATCCCAAAGATGGAAAGCTTCACTGATGGATAAATCCTCATTTTTCATTGGTTTAGAGGTCTTATAAGCCGGAGGATTATCCTCCCAGCTCTTTAATTTGCCAAATTTAAATAATGTTTGAAATTGATAAGCGTGACCTAACAGAGCATTCTTAAAAAGTTCTCTGAGCCGGTCATGATTTGTCGTGGTCCGATAAGCCCGGCCAAGAACCATCATTTGCGTAATCAGGTCTTCAAATATTCTCCTGTAAATATATCTGTCTGTAAGCTCATCCAGCTTTTTATCGATCCGAATATCCACTGCCGGTCTCTTCGGTAAGGTTACCGCATGGCGGGCTGCTTCATCTTCCAATACCGTAGATTCCTTTATAAAAGTATCTAAGAAATGACTAAGCAGAAGATCAAAATCGCGGTCGTGGATAAAGTTTCGATACAGCTGAAGGGTTTCAATACTTCCATAACGCGCTCTTAAGGAATTCCATAAATTGAAGGCTGCAAAGATATCAATAACTTCTTCACCGGATATTTTTTTTAACAGAGAACCCACAACAATCACCTCATTAAAATTTTGTTTTAGTATCCGTTTGGCAAGTTTATTTTATGAATATACGGTATAAAGAATATCCTCATTACATACTCGGGTTCGACAAGTTATTCGCCCACTGAGATGTATAATATAAATTAAAGAAAAATAGAGGTAATACTCTAATCATGTCCAATATTAACAGATAAACATTTGATAGATAAAAATCGGAATGAACAGAGGTTATTTTATGCCAAACGACTTGAACACAACCGAGAGTCTTCCAATTGTGGGAATCGGAACCTCGGCTGTTGGCGAGAAGGCCTTTAAGGCTTTTTTTGAAAATATACCGGGCGACTGTGGGATGGCCTTTGTTATTGTCGGCTGTCACGAAATGAAGGTTCAGGTCCTGCAGGAATACACCGCGATGCCTGTTTTAGCGGTTAAAGACGAAATGAAGCTGATACCCAATCATGTGTTCCTCTGCCCGGAAGATAAAGATACCGGAGTTGTACGGGGTGATTTTTATTTAAGGGAACCTCTTCCTAATCCGCGCAAACCATTGGACTATTTTTTTAGCGCTCTAGCCTATGACCAGGGTGAAAATGCAATCTGTATCCTACTTTCCGGCACAGGTAATGATGGCGCACTGGGCTTAAAAGAAATCAAAGCGCAGTTTGGTCTGGCAATGATTGAAGACGCGGGCTTAGCTGGCTGTGCTGATTCCACCGGCAGTACCCCGGGTTGGGGATCTGCAGATTATGTATTACCGATTGAGAAGATGGGCGGCCAGCTCCTTGTCCATAGTAAGTGGCTGCAAAGCAGAGCTTCGCAGAGTATGAGTGAAAATTTGGGTAAGAACGCTGAAATAATAAAAAGAGTGCTTTTTATTATCCAAATGCATAACGGACACGATTTCTCTCTTTACAAAAAAGGCACGATTTACCGGCGGATAGAAAGCAGAATGCGCTTTTGCCATATTCAAGATCTGGATGAGTATGTTCACTATTTGCAGAAAAACGCGGTAGAAGTGGAAACCCTTTTCAAAGCGATATTGATTAATGTAACCCGTTTTTTCCGTGACCCTGAAGCATTCCAGGTTTTGGAGAATCAAGTGATTCCAGGTTTACTGGCGGACAAGCCGGAAGGATATAACCTGCGAATATGGATTCCCGGATGTTCCAGCGGAGAAGAAGTCTACTCCCTGGCAATCCTCATCCAGGAATACATGAATAGATCGCGGAAGAATATGACCCTGCAGATCTTCGCTACAGATATTGACGAAGAGGCAGTACTAACGGCCAGGACCGGCTTATATCCCTTAAGCATCGCGGACGATATCCGCCCTGAGCGTTTAAAACGCTTTTTTAAGCTGGAAGAAAATCAATATCGGATTTCAAAGGAGATCCGGGGAACCATCATTTTTGCTTCGCATAATCTTATTAAAGACCCGCCTTTCATAAAGGTGGATATGATCTGTTGCCGGAACCTTTTAATTTACTTTGAAAATTCCTTGCAAAAAAAGATTGCCAACCTTTTTCACTTCAGCCTTCTGCCCGATGGCATCCTCTTTTTAGGCCCCTCCGAATCTTTTGGAAACAATACAAACCTTTTTACAGTGGTCAACAGTAAATGGAAATTATATAAGCGTCTGGATGTCATGTCCAGGCCCTGGACAACTTTACTTCCCGGTTCGTCTTTAGTCACGGCTGCGAGGGCTACTGCGGGTTTAACAAGCGTTGCAGGATTGGAAAAATCAGGTATGATCAATTCGATCGAAAAAATGTTGTTAGAAAGCTATACCCCGGCCTGTTTTATTGTTAATGAAAGGGGAGATATCATCTATATCAATGGCCGCAGCGGAAAATATTTTGAATTGGCGGCAGGAGAAGCCAGCCTGAACATCGCGACCATGGTCAAGGAGGAAATGCGCTATAGCATAAGGGCGGCACTTCGTCAGGCTGCTAAAAATAAAGAAGATCTTACGATTGAAGGCGTGAAGGTTATCATTAATGACGAACAAGTCACGCTTAATTTTAGTGTTAAGCCGATAGCGGAACCTGAGACATTAATGGGTTTGATCCTGGTTATTTTTGAGGAAGTATCTGCCTTACCGATAGATATACCGCTAAATAATAACCATGACAGCGCACCAGCCACGGTAACGCGGATCGGCGAATTGGAGAATGAACTGCAGAATACAAAGGTTCAGCTATTTAAAACGATCGAAGAGATCGAATTATCCTACATGGAGACAACGGCTGCCAACGAAGAACTGCACTCCGCGAATGAGGAATTACAAAGTTCCAATGAAGAGATGGAGACTTCTAGGGAAGAAATGCAGTCCCTCTATGAGGAAGTCGTAACGGTTAACAACGAACTGCAAAATAAGCTGAACGAACTGTCCCAATCTAATGACGATATGGCGAATCTTTTCAACAGCGCTGAAATTGCCTTTATATTCCTGGATCGTAATTTGAACATTATGCGTTATACGCCATTAGCCCCCAAGATGGTCCACATCATTCCTTCCGATGTTGGCCGGCCCTTAGCCCATCTGGTATCAAGGCTCCGCAATGAAGATATTGTCAGCGAAGCGGAAAAAGTTTTGGCAACCAATGTAAAAACAGAGAAAGAAGTTGTGACCTTGGATGGCGTATGGCATCTGATGCGGATGACACCCTACCGGACTTCTGAAAACCTGGTGGCCGGGGTTGTGGTTTCTTTTGTTGATATCAGCAAGCTGAAGTCACTGGATTTACTGAACCTTGAGTTGAGAAAGGGACGTGATTATGCCAATAATATCATTGAGGCTCTCAACGACCCCCTCCTTGTGCTGAACGATGACTTCAAAGTTCTGTCGGCGAACATGGCTTTTTATCACTTTTTCCAAGTGAAGCCGTTCGAAACTGAAGGATGCTTCCTTCCTCAACTTGGCAGCGGACAATGGAACATTCCCGATTTTATAGAAAAACTGTCTTCCATTATCACGGAAGGCACCTCCTACCGAAATTTTCGGGTGGAGTATGGATTTCCGGATATTGGCCACAAAATCATTTCCATTGATGCCCACCGAATTAACAGCAAAAAGCCGGCTGCAGATTTAATCCTCTTGGTCTTCAGGGACATAACCGGGGATAAATAAGTTTATAGCTATTTCTTAACCTTGAGAGGTGAAAGTTGGTGGTTGGATGGATTCTCTAGCTTTACGCCAGAACGCGGAAAGGCTGATGGACCAAAGGCACAAAGGCTTGGAAGCAAACGCGGCTGACTGCTCATTTGTGGATGAGGAACTTGAGGTTTATCATATCGAATTATCCATACAAAATGAAGAATTGCAGCGGATTGGTCTGGAGAACGAATTGTCCCGGGACAAATATATGCGATTATATGATTTTGCCCCGGTAGGATTTTTCACCTTGGAGACCAATGGTCGGATCCTAGAAATAAACCGGAGCGGGGCCGCTCTCTTCGGAGCTGAGAAGAGCAATTTATTGGGTAAGGTCTTTACCAGCTATGTGACAGAGGAATACCAAGACACTTTTTCTGCGTATTGTCAGAAACTTAAGTGGACAAAAATAAAGCTGGACTGCGAGCTGAAACTCCGGAAAAATGGCGGGACTGTTTTTTATGCTTTGATGGAAGGGATAATCGCCAACGAAAAAGATGAAAATAACACCCTTTGTTTTGTTGCAATCATGGACATTACCGAACGAAAAAAGAATGAGGATGAGCGTCTAAAGTATGACCGACTGGATGCTTTAGGACTTCTGGCCGGGGGCATCGCCCACGACCTTAACAATCTGCTTACTGTCATCTGGGGTAATATCTCCTTGATCAATATGAACTCGTATTCAGCGGAAAAAAGCCATGTGCTCCTGTCTGAGGCAGAAAAAGCCTGCAGGCAGCTTGAGGATTTAAACAGACAGCTGCTGACTTTTGCCAAGGGTGCAACACCCCTTAAAGCGCAAATATCCATCGCTGAATTACTTCATGATTCCGCGATCTTTGCGATGCGGGGTTCCAATGTGCGCTATGAACTTGATCTACCCGATGATTTATGGCTCGCCAAAGTAGATAGCAGCCAAATCAGCCAGGTGGTCAATAATCTGATTATCAATGCCAAGCAAGCCATGCCCGATGGCGGAACGTTATCTTTAAGCTGTGAGAACACCTATGTGACACCGGAAGAGGGACTGCCGTTAAACCCAGGTCCCTATCTTAAGATAACCGTGAAGGATCACGGTGTGGGCATTCCCAAAGACCAGCTCAACAGGATTTTTGATCCTTACTTTACGACGAAGGCCCAAGGGAACGGGTTGGGATTAGCTACTTCGTATTCCGTGGTCAAGAAACACGAAGGTCACATCTATGTTGAGTCCGAACTTGGTCTGGGAACAGCTGTGTATGTTTATCTTCCCGCCTTGCCGGGAACAGCTACGTCTGAGAAAAAAAACAGCGACTCGCCTCTCCTGGGACGGGGTAAAATTTTGGTTATGGATGATCAGATTACCGTAAGAACCGTTATCGGAGATATGATTGCCCAGTTGGGGTATACGACTTCCTTTGCCGCAAATGGAGAGGAAGCGATCCGTTTTTACATAGATGCCAAGGAAAAAGGCGTGCCTTATGATGCGCTCATCCTAGATCTCACTGTCCCCGGCGGCCGTGGAGGCAAGCAGACCATCACAGAGCTGATTAGGATAGACCCCGATGTCAAGGCCATTGTTTCGAGCGGCTACGGTAATGACGCTATTATGACCGATTTTAAAAGTTATGGCTTCAAGGGGGTTATATCTAAACCTTTTTGTCTGGATAAAATCAGCAAAACCCTTTGGGATATTATTTCGGTCTCCGCGTGATCTTTACTTTTTTCTTTCAAAGTATTCTTAATCTATCGATAAACCTAAGAATAACAAGTTATAAACCCAACAGCTGCCTAAGTGACTGCTGGGTTTATTTGTTTTTCAATTTGTTGTTGGTATTAATCTACAATGAGTAATTTATTTTCCATGAGTAATTTGTCTTGTTTAATCAGAAAACGATAAGGTATCATTAAATTTGTAATGTAATGAAGAACTCGTTGCGTAAAACCTCTCCGCTTGGACTATCTACGTTATCCCCTGCGACAATTTTTTCACCTATAAGAAAATTTCGGAGTGTCAAGCAACCCCTTGTATCACAAGGCGGCTCTGAGATGCACATCAGCTTGATGACTTTTTACGTCGCGTTTCAATCAGTACTAAAGCCACCAACAAAAGTAGTATTCAATTAGAGAAGAATCCCGCTGTTTGGTCGTGACAACGGGATTCTTTACAATAGGATTTTTGTTTACAGTTCCGGAATATCCTTTGCCCACATCTCATCCCGCGCCCGCTGAATCAGAAACTCATAGACTTTATCCTTATAGGCAACGAAGGTGTCCGGGTCGCTTTGTTTGATCTTATCGAGCTGGAACCACAGTTCTTTGACCACCCGGTCCAGTTCCCCGTAGAGAAAGGCGATATTGTTGGCGCGTACCTTGGTCGACGCACTGCTTAAGTTCTTGCGCAGGGAGTTCAGGGATTTATAAGCGGTTGTTTTTTTGATGGAGGTTACCTCGTTCTGCAGGTTTTCGGCTTTTCGCTCTAGCCGGCTCTTGGCCGTAAACAATTCCTGGGCGTTTTTATCTAGTGCGGCGTTCGCTTGGGCCAGCCGGGCGGACTTTTCCTTTTCCTCCTCCAGGGCTTGCTGCAGGACCGCTTTTTTCTGTTCGGCCTGTTCCTTTTCCCGCCGGGCCTGATTCCAGTCGTCAATCGCCTTTTGCAGCTCGCGGGTAGACGTTCTCGCGACATCCGTGTCCGTGATGAAAGCGGCTCTTTCCTCTTCCGGTACGCCTAAGAGGATGTAGGCCTGTGAAAAGCTCAGTTCGGGTATTTCCTGGTCCGGTTCGCCGTCGGTGAAGATAGAAAGCTGTTTGACGCCGTACTCCTGGTAGAGGCGCATCATTTTTTCGGCCGTATCCTGGGAGTAGCTGACCTCCTCTTTCAACCAACGGCCCCATTCCCCATACTTGACCTGCTCCTTGATCTCCGTCAGTCGCCGCCCGATCTCGATGGCGCTGCTGAGCACGATCCGATGGGTCTGTCTTTTGATCAGGTTAATTTCCGACGCGATTAACTGCGGCGTCCGTACGGTCATTGTCTCGTTCATGTCAATCACTTCGTTCATAAGCTCTTCCCGTTCCTCGCTTCCCTGTGTGTTTTTTGGCCCAATAGGATGTCCCAGTTTCCGATACTGTCGCGGAATCTGGAACAAGCACCGGTCTAAATCATTGGGTATTATTACAATATATGCCGGAAGGGCAGGGCCTGCACATCGGATTGCAAAAGGACAGGATTGTAACAATTTATTCAGACAAGGCATAAGCTATTATTGCGGAGGATCGTAAAGATAAGCAGAAACCCGGCCGGTTCAGGATTGAATCGTGTGCTGGGCTTCTGCTTTTTTTGGACTCCGGATATTTTTAGGGACAACCTGTAACACCCGGGACAAAATATTCATAAAGTAGTTAATGAGGACAGGCAAGACAAGTCCGGCCTGTCAAAGAGAAAGGAGGTGCACAGCCATGCCTGTCACCATGATCCCGTTAAGTTCGGTTCTAGCCGGACGCTATCAGATCGGTACGACGCCGGCCGGCGGTCCGATCCTCAGGAAAAAAGGACTGAATTATGTTAAGCCTGACGCCACGGAGCAAGCCCTTTATGATGTCATTTCAGCCTTATACAGTTTGAGCCAACATGAACTGCAGGATATCCTGTTGCAGAAGAATTACCGGCTTGAGTTCGAAGAGGGATAAGGTTTCTGCCGGTTTGGGCGGGAAAGGAGGTGATCATATGGCAAATACCAGATATGTTCGCCTGACGTTTGCCACCACAGGTGGCAAAACTTTCGGCATTAACGTGCCGGATCCGATCGAAGGCCTGACGAAGGCTCAGTGCGAAGCCGTCATGGATACGGTTATCGAGCGGAATATTTTCCTCACTTCCAGTGGGGAGTTACAATTAATGCGGGACGTTAAGGTCTACGACAACAACGTGGAGGATCTCTATGATCCTCCCGAAGGATAAGCGCGCCTAGCGCTCTGGAGCTGTTGTTTTGGCAACAGCTTCAGCCCTTTTCCCTCCAGTACATTACTTCCCGCAATCGAAGCAATAAGCTCTATAACAATAGGAACAGCCCAAAACATATATGCAAGTTCTCTATTCGAAAAATTGTCTTGTACTCTGATATTTCAACAGTACATTTGAAGCTGCCAAAAATTCCTGTCTTAATTGATTGATCGTAATTTTACGATGTTCGCTGTCAAGGTTGAATAAGATATCTGTTAAGTTGTCCCGAAATTTTTCTTCAAAATCCCTCGCTCCATTAAAAAAACAGGCTAGAGCTTGATACTCGCCAAATATTTTATCGCGAAAACGTTGCAAAGCTTCAATCTGATAGCTGTCTTGTTCATAAGATATGGCACTCTTCTTATTAAAAAAGATACTAGCCCTGGGATGGCCTCCGCCCCTTTCGTTCAGTTGCCGCGCCAAGTTCCATTCTTCCTCTGAACCGGTCATACCCAGGCCAGCGTCGCTGCCAAAACGATGCCAGAAAATAAAGACAAACCAGTCCGGATTAAATTCTTCTACGGCTGCGTTAATGATGGATTGGGGACGTCCAACATTAGAACATATCTCCTCCCAGCCGAATACGTCCAAAGAAATCCGGTTTGCTCTGCAAATGGTTAATATCGTTTGATCTCTTTACAAATGCGTCGAACTGTTTCTCTTTCTAATACACAATCGCCTGGTGACGCTATGAAAATCCGTAATTGTTTAACTGCATTAACCATATAATAAGTCCCCCAAATATTTTGATGAGAAATATAAGCCATTAGCACGCAGAATTGGGACCTTCCTTCACACTTCGTCATTCTCGATGCTGTCAACTAATCTATCAAAATCCGACTGAAAAAGCCTGTCCTGAATTATACGGTATTTCTCAAATTCGTTCTCCGCAAATTCCTTAGCAATAGCAGCAGTCACTTTTCCTGCATTCTCTAAGATATCCTTTTCATTGAATTGCAAAAATGCATTGAGCTTCTTGGCCCAGTCCTCCATAGTCATTGGTATATTTCTCTCCGCCTGACTTTCAGCGTAATCGAGATACATCGTGACAAACCGGTCTAAAGATTTGATTTCTTTTTCTGTAAGATAGTTCTTAGCGACAGAGACATCGCTTTTTACGATTTTGCCGTGCGGCGCATTTTTCCAGGTAGTCAAACCCATATAATCTTTGGTGCTATCCGCTCTGTTATAAATGACTTCGGCTGCTGTGCTTCCATGGATTGCATAATGCAGTTTATTTTGCACAGTTTTAAAGAAATCCTTTGTTAACTTGGTATGCTGGTTATAATCAATAGCGGTGGCATAAATATCCGTAATCTTTTGGTAGAACCTTCTCTCGCTTGCCCTGATTTCCCTGATTTCTTCCAGTAAATACTCAAAATATTCCTCGTTTAAGAAAGTTCCGTTCTTTAATCTTTCTTTATCCAAAACATATCCCCGGATGGCGAAGGTACGCAATACGCCGGTCGCCCACTGTCGAAACTGGGTTGCTCTGAGTGAATTCACCCGATATCCGACCGAAATGATGGCGTCAAGGTTATAAAACTTTGTATTATACTCTTTCCCATCAGCGCCAGTATGTCGGAATTCCCGACATACTGAATTTTCGTCAAGCTCGCTCTCGTTAAAAATATTCTGCAAATGTTCAGTAATTGTACTTCTGCTTTTATCAAAAAGCTCGGCAATCAATTTTTGCGTCAGCCAAACTGTCTCATCTTCAACTCGGACTTCTATTGTATTTTCATTTGCTTGCAAAGTGAAAATCAGAAATTCCGCTGTACTGTTTCTGATTTGTAATTTATCCTGGCGCTTTTTCTTATTTTCCGTCACAGCATTACCTCCAGAATATGTAAATCATTATTCATAATATAATAATAAAACCAAACATATGTTCAGGTCAACCGATAAACATATATTTGGTCTTAAAAACTCACAAAATAGCTTCATAAAATTCTTACTTTAAATTCAACATTATTTTTTCGACAATAAAACACAATTTTCGATATGCCTTGAGGATACAAAAAAGATGCCGTACCCATCTGGTATCCCCTCTTGATAATAATCATTACCAGTGAATTATCGTCAATCAGCATCATTTTGGTGACTATCTTTTGTACAAGATTAATATCCCCAATCAAAGATAACCCATTTATCATTTTTTGTTTCTTTAGTAAGATAAAAATAATAATAGTTTTCATGTTTTTCTATATTATCAAAAAATGTAACTCTCATACATATTACTTTATATGGATCATGCTCATATACGCTTTTATAACTTCCCGACTGTAAATAAAGATAACTGCTATCAGCATACTCCATAGAGATTAATTTCGGTTTCCACCTATGTGGTTTATCAGATGTTTCAAATATTCCTTGTTTATGTTTTGCTAAGAGATTTTTTGCGCCTTCTTCATCCTCATTTTGAAGTGCTGTAAAATAATCCTCGACAACTTGCTTCCCTTGAGCAATGTCTGAATTGTTAATCGTCTTTGAAAAATGATTGCTGGCTATAATAATTGCTATTACGGCCAATAAAATTATAGAAAACGACAATACCCACTTTTTCATAATACTCTCCGTTTGGAATGATTAATTAGATATGCCATCATTTTATCACAAATAAAATGATGGCATACCATTTTTAGAATATCTAACTGACAAAATTTGCGGTACTAAAAGAAATCATTCTCATGTAACAGCTATTTTCGCCAAATGCTTGAATTAATTCCCACAGAGGCCTGTTGTAGTTGTTATTTGAGTGGTAAGAAACCAAAACTTGATAATAGTAGCTTGCTCCGCTTTGCGGATATGTCACATAAACGGAATGATAATAATCGGAATGTACATTAATGGTTTTTAACTGAATAACGTTTCCATATATTATCGCACTTGGTGCGAGATTGTAGTAAGGTTGATTATTGTTTGACCCAGTGCCTTTAGGACCATAGGTTTTGCTGCTTGTTGCATAGGTATAAAAATTTCCAACATTTTCCCACTGCGGAGTGCCTCCACCTCCTTGTAGTCCACCATACCATCCATTAGGGTATCCTGATACCATACGTACCTTATTTGTAATATTACTTATTGTTTGTGCATCATTGCCTTCCACATAACCGCCATATGCTGCCCATACGCATTGAGAAACAAAGTTAGTACAATCATTACTTGATATATAGTAAAAGAAATAATCATCAAGATCTGTAACTGTTTGAGTAAACCTCTGTGCGTAGTTTCTGCCCAGCATGCGGTTGTAAGAAAAACTTGAGCATATTGAAAAGTTTTTTCCTGTGTTAGTAGTTTGAACTGTTGCTTTATTGCCGTCAATATATTTTATCATTTCTTTGATATTTTTCATTTTTTCATTTTTAACTTCTGTGATTGCATTCCTTTCGGAAAATCCTTGTTTCACCTTTTGATCAACTGCATCTTTGAATAGTTTACTATCCAAAGAATCTACAGCAATATTATTTATTTTCCAGACTTTATTTCTCAAAACCATACTAAAAGTATATTCGTCAATAAATGACGAGTCTGCATCTGGTGTGGTAGAGCAGTTATAGTCAAGACGCATTTTGACTTTTACTGTAGCATTGTCTTCGGAAATTGCAATGTCTTTATAATCTAATGTAATTTTATAATTCTTATAATATAAGCCAACTGCTTTGTTTCCTTCAACCATAGATTCATGTAGCGTCTTATACATATAAGTACACTCATCACCAGCCATATGTCCATATGAATCGTTGAACTCTTTAAAATAATCAATATCCAGGAGTATTAATGAAATAGGTCTTTTATATCTTAAACATTCCTTCTATTGTTCATCCTATAGAATCAGGACTTATTTATTTTCTTCCTTATAAATTACTTGCATGTTTTTACTAATAAGATAACCAAACATTGTCTCAAGTTCCTTATACATTACTTTCGTAAGCTTTTGTTCTTCTTCCGAATTTAATCCTTTTGCATTTTCGTGATATAGTTCATGGACTACATATGCTAATTCTTTAATCATATCTCCTAATCTTTTTATATCTGAAAAAGTAATTCCATAGTCTCTTAGTTTTTTATAAGCGTTTGCTACAAGCAAATCTTCACTAGAATAGAATCCGCTGCCTGATAGAAAAAGTAATCCATTACTCTTCAATTGGCGTATTTCGTCTGATTCCAGATTTGATTTATCTATGAATTCATCGCTGTTGTAAAAAACCCTATCCTCCCCTTGTTTGAGCGGGCTTAGGAATGTTTCATAATAATGAAGGGCATTTTCTATTGTGACTCTTTCAAAACCAATACCATCAATAACTCCCTTTATAACACCTAAAGGCAAATGCATATTTTCCTGCAGATACCGAATTACAGGGATAATTTGAAGATATAAAGCAGGATAATATGCCATGTTTTTCGATTTTTTTGTAGGCTCTGGAAGCAAGCCTAATGATACATAGTATAAAACGGATGACTTGCTAACACCGGTATATTGAGTTATTTCTTTCATTCGATATAGCTTTTCCAATTAAATCAAACTCCCATCTATTAGAATTATATATTTACAACTGAAAAAAAACAAACTATAATAAGTGTAAAGTGTAGCTTTACACTTATTATTTAAAGGGGGTTTAGCTTATGTACAATAATCATATAACGATTAACTCTAAGCTCTGTCATGCATGTTGGAAATGTATTCTTTCCTGTAAAAAAAACGTACTCGGAAAAATAAATCTACCTTTTCATAAACATGTTAAAATTGCTCATCCCAATAACTGTGTTGGCTGCTATCAATGTGAAAAGGTATGTGAATATGGAGCAATAACTAGGCTTAACAAGGAAACAGAGGCATGATTGACCTTTTAAGGATAATTCGTGTTAATAAGCGAGAAATTTATCTACGATAAAAATAAGACTAACCGAGGTGAAAGCCGTATGGAGAATAAGAGAATCATTAAATCGGCCTGTCGCATGTGCCACGGAGGATGTCAAGTTTTGGTTCATATGGAAGGTGAACGGGTAGTTAAAATTACCGGTGATCCATCAAGTCCTACCAGTAGTGGCTACATTTGCGCCAAGGGGGCTGCTTCGGTAGAATTGCTATATCATCCGGACAGAGTGCTACATCCTTTGCGCAGAGTAGGAAAACGCGGTGAAAATAAATGGGAGCAAATATCCTGGGATGAAGCACTTGATGAGATGGTGGAGCGACTTCTCAAGATAAAACGAGAAAACGGGCCACAGTATTTCGGTATGATGCACGGAACAGGTCGACCTTACGAAAACCTGGGAGCCCGCTTTGCTAATGCGTTCGGGACGCCTAACTTCACCGGCGTGGCTCATATCTGTTTCTGGCCCCGTGTTTATGCCAATATATTTACACAAGGGATGTCTGAGATGCCGGTGTGCGACGTTTATGGTCAGGGTGGAGTGGAACCGCAATGTGTACTTATATGGGGATGTAACATCACTGGTCCTAAAGGGCATAATTCTGCTGACGGAATGTGTGGAGCTTTGCTGCAGACGGCTTTGAAAAATGCACGAAAAGTAATAGTAGTAGATCCCAGACGCATTTCACCGGCAGAAAACGCTGATCACTGGCTGCAATTAAGACCCGGTACTGACGGAGCACTGGCCCTAGCTATGATCAACGTCATCATCGTTGAAGACTTGATAGATAGGGAATTTGTTAATAAATACACGGTGGGATTCGACCGTCTCAAGGAGCATGTAAAGCATTTCACACCGGAATGGGCAGAAGGGATAGTCGGTGTGAGCGCTGAAGACATTAGAACAGCCGCCTGTACCTACGCCACGGTTAAACCGGCATGTATGCAGTGGGGGAACGGCATCGACCACAGTATGTGCAATTTCCATACGGCCCGCTCACTGCTGATACTGAGGGCAATCACGGGTAACTTACATGTACCTGGTGGAGACATTATTTTCGAACGTCCCCATGGCTTACGCGTAAAATTTCCCTACCTGGACCCCCATTTTTCCGGATTTCGCTTTATGCCATTGCAGAATTATCAGTATGCCCTGGACAGAGATTACGAAAAACAAAACAGTTCTCCCGCCAAAAACTTTATCCAGGACAAGACCTTGAAGTTTTTGGATGTTTTAAAATACAATCTTTATCCTCAGCTTACAAAACTCAGTCAAAATCAGGGGGATGGGCAGGCACTTAAACTGATGGCCAAATTAAGCGGGGCACGATATCCCCTGTCTCCGGTGGTTCACCCGCCGACCTTCTGGGAATCTATCGTCAACAATAATCCTTACCGTATCCAGGCTTTATGGATCATGGGGGCTAATCCGCTGCTCACCATGAGCAACTCCCTGCTTATAGAAAAAGCCTTAAAACTCATTGACTACATAGTGGTTTCCGATTTCTTCATAACTCCTACGGCGCATTATGCCGATTTGTTTCTGCCAGCCTCAACCTGGCTGGAGTACGACGAGGTACATAACTCGGGTGCCCATACTTTCAGTGTATTTCCAAGGCAAAAAGTTGTTCAAATAGGGGATACCCTTGATGATCAAGAGGTTATGATCCTGCTAGCCCGGCGCTTAGGCATGCATGATGCCTTTCCTTGGCACAGCCACCAAGAGCTTACTGACTGGATGCTTGAAGGTACCAGTCTCAGCTTTGAGGAGTTCTGCGACAAAGGTATTTTAGTTGGTAAGGCAAGATATTTTGCTTATGAAAAAGAGAAACACTTTTTTCACACACCTTCAAGAAAATTTGAGATATATTCTGATACCCTGGCTTCACTGGGAATTTCACCTCTCCCAATCTATCGTGAACCAGCCTTTTCACCGGTTTCAACTCCTCAAGTGGCCGAAAAGTACCCCCTGATATTGATTGGAGGGGTTAGAACGGCCGATTACTTCCATAGCGAAGGCCGCCAGATCAGTTCGCTGCGCCACAGAAATCCAGATCCACTGATAGAAATAAACCCCAAAACTGCTACATCTATAGGATGTTTAGAAGGTGACTGGGTATGGATTGAGACCCCCCATGGCAGAGTAAAAATGCGTGTCAAACTATTTGACGGGATAGCTGAGAATGTACTCTGCGCTCAATACGCATGGTGGTTTCCTGAGGAAGCACCACCCGAACATGGCTGGAAAAAATCGAGTATCAACCTAACATTCGGCGAGATGGGTTATGATCCGGAAACCGGTTCGGAATCATTAAAAAGTATGCTATGTAGAATATACAAAGTAGGAGATAAAGAATAATTCATACTCTTTATCCTCCCAGACCGCTTTTCCCGGGACCGTTGCCTTTGGCTGTGTATAAAATATGATTTGAGTGAATTTATGACCCTCTACTCTTCTAAACTTATCAATTACACATTATTTTACTATTGTACCTCAGCCATTCGTTCCTGATAAGCAATCATCCTTTGGGTAAGCAGCGGTATAATATCCTCAATTTGCTCTTTCCCATAATAGGTAACATGGACTACTTGATTATCTAAATAGGCAAATATCTGTTTGCGAATACCATCCTCTACCATATACAGTTTACCCTTCGTCATCAAAGTCCATCGCAAGAAAGTAACAGGTCTCATCCGGTAGCATAGGATAAATGCCGAATACCGCCTTTCCTCTCAAATGGCTGTCTATCGCATTAGAATCAAGAATTGCATAATTTCCGTTTGCGCAGTCGGAACATTTAATTTTTGGCTTGCTACAGATTCCCTTTACCCACTCATTTAGACAAACAGGAGAATATCCTGGTGCTACCTTCTTTGTTCTGCCATCGTTTCTCATAAACATCGTCCCTGCCTCTGAACAATGACATGAATAAATTGATTTTATACTGTGGCGAACTGCTGTTGGTTACTTGTCCCGAGCCATTAAATTGGTCTGGTAACTCTTGATCTTCTTGTACTGCATGAGTTTCACTGCCAAATACCGGCAATGTTAACCCAAGCTGAATTTTGAAATCTTCATTTTCCATCCTCAGCCTTTTATTTTCTTCCAGTAGCTTTTGGTATTTTCTATAAAGCTCTTTATATTCCATTGTTTCACGTATCCTTGTGTTTAACATCCCTATCCGAAAAATGGGAAAATTTATAAATATTATTTTATTAGTTTGGATTTAACAATGCAAGGATATATCAAAAGCAGATTTTAACCTGCACTCCACTTTTATAGCAAATCATAATAAACAAATTAAAAACCTGGACTTTATCAACTTCATTCCTGATTGTGCCTTCATCATAAACTCTATTCCGACATACAGCATCACCTAGAGTATCATGTACCCATCTTTCATCTACAGTAGGAGAGTGCGGGCATGCCTCTTTCCCTTTTTCAATCCTCGTTGCACATCTCCAAACCACCTTGCCTCGTTCCGTTCTTCTCCTAAAAGAGGCACCACAATCGCCGCATACGAGCAAATTCCCAAGAAGGTATTTACCGTTATATTTGCTCCCCCTGATTTCTACTGTGCCATCCTCGTTGTTGATGAGCCTTGAGCGCTTTGCCATTTCCTCCTGTACCTTATCAAATACTTCTGAGGAAACAATGGCCGGGTGACTGTCCTTGACATAATACTTGTTTCGATGTCCAATATTTTTACTTTTCTTACCGGTCATAAAATTCTCGGTAAAGGTCTTTTGAAGCATTGTATCTCCCTTGTATTTCTCGTTGGTCAACATTCTCTGAATCGTCTTCGCATCCCAAATATCCTTGCCCGTTACAGTTTTAATTCTCTGAGATTCCAGATAAGTTTTTATTTGTCCCAATGACAGCCCTTGCAAATACAATTCAAACATCTTTCTGACGACCTCTGCCTGCTCAGGCACAATAACAATTTCACCATCTACACAGTCATAACCCATGAAATTCTTATACTTTGTAAAGATCTCGCCCTTTTCAAATTTGCGCTGAAATCCCCACTGAATATTCTCGCTGGTATTCCGGCTTTCGTCCTGCGCCAGCATCCCCCGCAGTGTAATCTCGAATTCTTTATCTGCTTCGATTGAATCCAGCTTCTCATTCTCAAAATGCATATTGATCCCTCTCCCTCTTAAAAATCTTATTATCTTCAAAACCTCCAGCGTATCCCTCGATACCCTGCTGATTGACTTGGTGATAATGTAATCGATTTTACTTTTAGCTGCTTTCCTCAGCATTTTGTCCAGACCAGTTCTGCCACTTCGCCGCAGTCCGCTTTCAATATCATGGAACACACCGGCAGAAATCCAGTTAGGACGGCTTTTTATCATCTTCGTATAAGTCATTATTTGTATCTCAAGGCTACGCAGTTGCTCTGGACCAGATGTACTGACCCTGCAATAAGCGGCCACCCTAAGCTTTTTATTCTCCTTAGGTATAGCCGGTATAATTCTTACATTCTTCATTTGCTTTCCTGAATTATCTATCTTCAATGGGCAGCCCCATTATATTCTACCAAAAGAAAAGACGTGAAAGCATCCTCTCACGTCAAAAACATGTTTTCATTTCCATCCTCTCAAACCCTTGACATATCAAGGTTACCGCCGTTGCAACAGGATTATGGCTTCCGCATGCTGCGTCCACGGGAACATGTCCACCGGTTGTACGCGCTCGATTCGATAAGTATTCCGGCAAAGCACTTTTAAATCCCTGGCCAGTGTGGCAGGATTGCAGGATACATAGATGATTCTTTCCGGACTGATCTCAAGCAGTCCTTCAAGGACTTCCGGCTCCATGCCAGCCCGGGGCGGGTCGCACACTACGAGGCTCGGGGTTCCGGAAAGTGCGGCCATCTTCTTCTCGACTTTCCCTTCCACAAAGCGGACATTGGTGATGTTATTGTCCGCGGCATTGTCTTTTGCATCAGCGATCGCATACGGATTTTCCTCGATGCCCAATACCTTTTTGGCTTTCCGGGCCAGCATTAGGGTCATCGTACCGATACCGCAGTAGAGGTCCCAAACCTCATCTTTTCCAGTTAGTCCGGCCCAATCAAGTACCAGTCCATACAGCACGGCCGTTTGCACCGGATTGACCTGCAGGAAAGACCTAGGGGAGACTTTGAAGCGTAGACCGTCTAAGTGTTCATTCAGATGCTGAGCCCCGCTTCCCTCAAACTCGTTATTTCCTCGGGGAATCGCGATTGAACAGCTTTGGGGAGAAAATTCCACTTGTCCCTTCAAATGCCTGATTAGCTGATCCAGTTCTTTCGTGTTTTCCGTATTGCCGTCAAAGACCAGCAACCCCTTGCCCCGGTTACTTTCTCGGAACGTGGCTGTCTTGGTTTCCTCGCAGCATTCTCCGATCACCTGCTGCATTTTTTTTATTCTGTGGTTGATCTCCTGACTAAGCAGAAGACAATCGTCAAAAATCGTTACATCCTTGGACTTACCACGATAATAGCCAAACCGGCCTTTCTGATCACGGTGCAAAACCGCTTTGTTGCGGTAGCGCCAAGGGTCGTCCATGCCTAGAACCGGTTCGACCTGAATATTGGTGAATCCGCCGATTCTCCGCAGGGCATCTTCCACCCACCTTTGTTTCCATGTGAGTGTGGTCTGGTACTTAATATGCTGAAGGTTGCAGCCGCCGCAGGCTGAATAAACTGAGCAGGGCGGTGATACTCTTTCTTCGGACAAACAGTCAATTTCTACAATCTGTGCTCGCCTGTAGAATTTTTTCTGTTCCGTCAGCTGTACCCGGCCTTTTTCCCCCGGCAGCATTCCTGGGACAAACGTGGTGATCCCGTCGGTATAGCCGATGCCGGATCCGTCCGAAGCCAAGCGGAGGATTTCTATCTCCAGGGTTTTACCGCTGATGCGTTCTTGATAAACGAGAGGATTATCTTGAAGGTCCGGCCTATGATTTTTTTTTACCATGGAGCTTTCTTTCCTCTCTTGGTGATCTCGTCGGAACATTATCTGACCTCAGGCGCAGTCTCGCCTCATCCCGGTCCTCATTTAGCCTCGCTGCCACCACATCAGGATGACCATCAAAATATTCCAGACCCCGTGCGCAATGACTGAAGTCCAAAGGCTCTTGCTTCTTTCGTATAGGAAAGTCAGCACCAGGCCTCCAATCACCAGCGGTACAAATCTTATCAGATCGAAATGCATCAGTCCAAAAAACAGTCCTGCAAAAAGAATGCCCTTCGCTTTGCCATACCCCTGGCGCAGCGGAGGATAGATCAGTCCCCTGAAAATCATTTCCTCTTTAAGCGGTACGATAAAACCGCCTAGCAGAACCAGCGGCATCAGCTGCCAGATAGAATCAACGCCCTCAACGACCAGTGCAAAGCTCTGGGGTTCGGGCTGCCCGAAATATTCCACGAGGACATTTCCCAGAAGACCTACAGCAAAGAACAGCACGATCCCGCCGCCCAGTCCGGCTAGAAGGCATTTCCAGTTTAAATTGGTCAGCCCCAAATCAGCAAACGATCCGCGCAGGATCTTGAAAAATAAAAACAGTGCAACAAAAAAGAGTAGACCCTCGCCAAAACCGATGACAAGATAGCTGATATACCCCTTCAGATAGCCAAGGTTCTCTAGCGGCTTTAGCCAGCCCAAAACAAATTCCAGAACATAGACAATAAGAATCAGGTAAAGAGCCTGCCAGAAGTTCCATCTGGGGTTTTCCAAAGCGTTCATTTATACCTATCTCCAGTTATGTTATTTTTAATCATGGATGTTCAGTCTCGGCATATTTCCATCTGAGAGTAATTCTACTTCTTTTTCAGTTCCATAAAGGTCTTTGTAAATATAAATCAGTTCCTTATCGAAAAGTGAGCGTTTCATATCGACTGCAAGGGATCTTACATGCTTCAGAATCTTATCGGCTTGCTCAGAGGTAAGCTCTCTGCCATATTCCCTGAATTTCGCTTTAATCGAGGCTGTACCTGAGTGCTTGCCGATCACAATCTGCCTTTCCAGCCCGACTTCTTCAGGACGAAATACTTCATAGGTTTTCGGGTTTTTCAGGGCACCGTCGACATGAATACCGGATTCATGCGCAAACATATTACTGCCTACAATGGCTTTCCAGGGCGGAAGAATACGTCCTGAAGCCCTGGAAACATATTCGGATAATTCCACAAATCGCTCCGTAACAAAGCCAAGGTCCGTTTCTTCCAGGTATTTCAGAGCCATGATGACTTCTTCCAGCGCTGCATTGCCGGCTCTTTCTCCAAGACCGTTCACGGTTACGCCGATAAATCTGGCTCCGGCCTTCACTCCGGCTAAAGCGTTGGCCGTCGCCATCCCAAAATCATTATGCGTATGCATCTCTATATCAATATTGGCGCGTTCTCTTAAGGTTTTGATTCTATCAAAGGTCAGAAAAGGATCGAGGATGCCAATCGTATCACAGTAGCGAAGACGGTTTGCACCGGCCTTTTTGGCCTCCGTCGCAAATTCCACGAGATAGTTCATATCTGATCTCGAAGCGTCCTCGGCATTGACGGAGATATAATCGACATGCTTTTTCGCAAACTCCGTTGCTTTGATCATCATATCAAGAACTGCCCCGGGCGTGGTTTTTAATTTATGTTTGATGTGAATGTCCGAGGTCGATACGGAAATGGCCACGGCATCACAGCCGCAGGACAGCGATGCTTCAATGTCCTTGATCACGGCGCGGTTCCAGCCTATGATACTGGCTTTCAGTCCGAGGCCGCAGATACCTTTGATGGCATCAAGTTCTTTACCGCCCATAATCGGTATTCCCGCTTCGATCTGGTTAACCCCGATCTCGTCAAGCATCCGGGCAATCCTTAATTTCTCTTGATTGGAAAAGACAACCCCGGCGGTCTGTTCCCCGTCGCGCAGGGTTGTATCCACAATCACCAATCCGGTATCCGGTACTTTTCCCATTTTATCCACCTCTAAACGTGTTCATTCTTATATTATTTAAGCTTATCTTATTATTTTGGCCATATTCCGCTCTACTGTGCTTTTTATTTGCACTTAACAATAACCTTTATTTTGCGTTATATTACATTTTTATCGCATTTTACTGTGCCAGCTTTTCTTTCAGCAGTTTGTTGACCAGACCGGGATTAGCCTGTCCTTTGGTTGCTTTCATGACCTGACCGACTAAAAATCCAAGCGCACTTTCTTTGCCGGCTTGGTAATCAGCGACGGATTTTTCGTTAGCAGTAAGAATGCCGTCCACAATTATTCCAAGTTCACTTTCATCGCTGATCTGGACAAGTCCTTTCTCTTTTATGATCGTCTCCGGATCCTTACCGGTGTTATAGATTTCTTCGAGCACATTCTTGCCGATCTTGCCGCTGATATCGCCTTTCTTGATCAGCGTCAGCATCCCTGCCAGCTGTTCCGGAGAGACGGGCGAATCTTCAAAGGAGCGTCCGTTGGTTTTCAGCAGGCCGCTTAAATCTCCCATGACCCAGTTGGCAAGAAGTTTCGCGTCATCGATTCTGGCGAGTGCCTGGTCAAAGAATGCTGCCATCGCTCTAGCTGCGGTAATGACCCCTGCGTCGTATTCCGACAGGCCGTGGGACTGCAGTCTTGCTTTTTTGGCGGCAGGCAGCTCCGGCAAGGAAGCTCTGATTCTCTCGACCCAGTCTCGGTCGATCACGAGCGGCATCAAATCCGGCTCCGGAAAATAGCGGTAGTCGTGGGCCTCTTCCTTGGATCGGAGAGACAGCGTCATTCCTCTGCCTTCGTCCCAGGTCCTCGTTTCCTGAATGATTTCTCCGCCGTCGTCGAGGGCTTCAGCCTGACGCTCGGTTTCGTATTCTAGACAGCGGCGGACGGAGCTGAAAGAGTTCAGATTCTTAGTCTCTGTCCGTATGCCAAATTGCTCGGTCCCTTTCAGGCGAAGCGAGACATTGATATCAAAACGGACGGAACCCTGTTCGAGTTTGCAGTCGGAAATTCCGGCATAATCCATGATCTGGACCAGTTGTTCCAGGTAAGCCAGAACTTCATCTATAGAGCGC
The DNA here is from genome assembly GCA_023667845.1 of Dehalobacter sp. Lineage (NCBI taxonomy): Bacteria > Bacillati > Bacillota > Clostridia > Eubacteriales > Desulfitobacteriaceae > Dehalobacter > Dehalobacter sp. Next base: position 91,941 of record JAMPIU010000125.1, read on the forward strand.
ATATCCGGTTCCGAAACAATTTCCAGAAGTGGTACACCCGTCCGGTTATAATCAACCCCGGAACTGCTGGAAGTCATGATAGTCTCTCCGCTGTGCACCAGTTTTCCGGCATCCTCTTCCATATGAGCTCTCGTGATGCCAATACGTTTATTCGCTCTATTCACCGTAACGTCGAGCCAGCCGTTTTTGCAAATCGGCAGATCATACTGAGACGTCTGATAATTCTTTGTTAGGTCCGGATAGAAATAGTTCTTACGGTCAAATTTGGAGAATTCGGCGATCTCGCAGTTCAAAGCAAGACCCGCCTTGATCGCTAGATTGACGACTTCTTTGTTCAGCACCGGCAGGACGCCTGGCAGTCCCAGACAGACCGGACAAACATGCGTATTCTGCTCGCCGCCAAACTCCGTCGAACAGCCGCAGAAGATCTTGGTTTTCGTAGCCATCTCAACGTGGGTTTCCACGCCGCAAACCATTTCATATTTATCAGTAAAAGACATCTAGCGCACCTCCTTGAGCAGCGCAGGCATCTGCAGATGATACTCAGTATTTTGTTCAAACGCATAAGCGGCTTTGTACAGCGTACCTTCTTCAAAGTGCTTGCTGATCAGCTGCATTCCGACCGGCATGCCGCCGACAAATCCCGCCGGCGCTGAGATGGCCGGCAAACCGGCCAGATTAACCGGGATCGTATAGACATCTCCCATATACATCGCCAAAGGATCTGATTTTTCGCCGATCTTATACGCAGTGGTGGGTGCCGTCGGAGACAACAGCACGTCATATTTTTCAAAAGCGCGATCAAAGTCCTGTTTGATCAGCGTCCGCACTTTCTGGGCTTTCAGGTAATAGGCGTCGTAATAACCCGAGCTCAGGGCATAGGTCCCGAGCATGATCCGGCGCTTGACCTCCTGACCAAAGCCTTTTTCCCTGGTCTTTTTAAACATCTCAATCATATCGTCGGCTTCCGCACGGTAACCATAGCGCACTCCGTCGTAGCGGGCCAGGTTGGAGCTGCATTCAGCCGGAGCAATAATATAGTAAGCCGGCATTGCAAATTCCGTATGCGGTAGTGAACAGCGCTCGATCTCCGCCCCCAGGCTTTCAAAAGTCCGAATCGCCTTTTGTATAACTTCAGCAACATCCGGGTTCAGACCGGAAGCAAAATATTCATCGGGAATCCCAATTTTGAGGCCTTTTACATTATTTTCTAAAAACTGGGTATAATCTGGCTTAACAAACGGTACTGAAGTCGAATCTTTCGGATCATGGCCGGCAATCGCATTCAGGACCAGGGCATTATCCCTGACGTTCGTCGTAAGCGGTCCGATCTGGTCAAGCGAAGAAGCAAAGGCCACAAGGCCGTAGCGTGACACAGCGCCGTAGGTAGGCTTCAGACCAACGACTCCGCAGAAAGCTGCAGGCTGGCGAATGGAACCGCCAGTATCCGAACCGAGCGCAAACGGTACTTCTCTTGCTGCGACGCAGGCCGCCGACCCCCCGGAAGAACCACCCGGAACTCTTTCCAGATCCCACGGATTCGCAGTCGGATGGAAACCGGAGTTTTCGGTAGACGATCCCATCGCAAATTCATCCATATTCAGTTTGCCGAGCAGCACGGCTCCTGCCGCCTTCAGCCGTTCGGTCACCGTAGCGTCATAAGGCGGATTGAAATTCTTTAGAATCCGGGAACCGCAGGTCGTCGGGATTCCCTCTGTACACATATTATCTTTCATGGCCATTGGCAGCCCTTCGAGCGGTCCAAGGCTCTCGCCGCCGGCAATCTTCTTATCGACTTTTGCTGCCTTCATCAGCGCCGAATCTGCGGTAACCGTCAGAAACGCTTTAACCTGGGAATCCGCACTGTCAATATAATCAAGATACGATCTGGTTAATTCCACGCAGCTGATTTCTTTGTTTACGAGCATATGATGTAATTCTTCTAGTGACTTGAATATTGTCATGAACCTGGTACTCCTTTCCGAATCTGAGACACTCAGAGAGACGTTCAATTATCGTTTGTCAGAAAGCAACCTGCTTGTTGATCAGTTACTGATTGAGTTTGTAAATTCTGTTATCAACAAAGCTTTTAATTGGATCAGTCTCTGTTTTATACTAGACGATTCTGGGAACCCGGAAGAACCCGTCCTCTTCGTCAGGTGCATTCATTAAGATTTTATCCCGGCTCATCGAAAGTTTTACTTCATCTTCCCGCAAAACATTAAAAAGCTGCACAGCATGCGCGGTCGGAGAAACCTGATCCGTGTTGAGCTTTTGGAGCATTTCAGCATACCCGAGGATCGAATTCAGCTGCTCCGTATATAATTCCACTTCCTCTTCTGAAAGCTGCAGCCTGGCCAGAAGAGCAACGTGTTCCACTTCTTCTCTGGATAGTTTCATAACTCAATAACACCGCCTTTCTCAAATGGACATATAAATAAATATAACAAAAATGAGCCTGCGGGGCAAGGAAAAGCCAAAAAAGCAAGCAAATCCAAGTTATATATAAGAATTTATGACTAATCGGTATAAACCACGATGAGTAGAAATGATAAAAAAAAATAACAAACTGATAACGAGAAGATAGCGAGTAGATTAAATAAGATGATCAGAAAAAAGACAAAGAAAAAGTTTTGGCCGCCTGAAAAAATTAAAAGGTGATCAGATACTTGACGTAGAACTATGTAATTCAATTACATTGGCAAAACGCTGAAACACTCTCATTTTTCTTTAAGAAAAAGTATCGATAATGATGCTTAAGGAGAAAATAATCACTATTTTAAATATACAACTGAATCAGAAAGGAAGTAATGCCAATGGAGCAGAATGTCAGACCCTTTGAAAAGTTTCTTCCGGGAAGTCACCTTATTCTCGGAGAAGCGGGTTCCGGAAAGACCCGCCTCATTTGGTCCATACTCCAGGGAAAAGACTTTGTTGAGGATCATTCTATCAACATCGTCCTGACAGATTCAGAAAAACGTATTTGGTACAATCCTCCCAATAATTCTGTCCACACGATCAATCCTTATGAAACCGATATTTCCTGGGTCACTGAACCTACGAAACCAGGTATATACTACTGTGCCTGCGACTACGCACCCCGAATCATCACTTTTCTGGAATGCCTTGCTACCTGGTCAATCCACGAAAAAAACATAACAAACCGAGTCCGGATTTTCATCGATCTTCCGTCCAAGTACTGGAATATTCCTGAGTTTGCAGAGCAGCTCGGCCGACTCGATTATATTACAGCCAACCGCAAGGAAGAAGACGGCTCACTCATCGAAATATGGGCTGCCATCGGATCTCTGAACAAAATATCCTCGGAAATCAAATCCCTGTTCCAGCACGTAAATCTGATTATGCTTAATCCCCTGCCCAACGGCTGGTCCAATAAGCTCCTGAACCTTCTGGATATCAAGTGCGATAATCTGCCGGAGATTGTAGCCGGAATCAATAGTGACATCAAAGATGGCTTTTACTACATCCCAATTACGGAAGAGTACCTCGCTTTAGATCCTAAACCAATTGTAAAGCCGTAATAATTTCCAGCTTGACAGCTGCTGACTTGTGTTAGCAGCTATTTTATTTTCTATGTTTATATTTGCATGTTTACGGAACGTAAGCAAATCGTTCTTCGGCACTTATTCTTCGGCATTAATCAGCGCCTTAAATTCATCTTCGGTATAGACCGGGATTCCGAGTTCCCTGGCTTTATTATACTTTGAACCGGGGTTCTCACCGACGAGAACCAGGGATGTTTTTTTGCTTACATTTGATGAGGCCTTACCGCCGAGCTGTTCAATCAGGTCCTCGATTTCGCGCCGTTCCCACGATCGAAGTGCTCCAGTCACCACAATGCTCTTCCCTGCAAGGATCTGGGAAACAGACGTATTCGCTGCGGTCATGGTGACACCGGCTGCCTTCAGCCGGTTCAGGAATTCGCGGTTCGCAGGGGCACTGAAGAAACTCACAATACTTTTGGTCATGATGCCGCCGATATCGCCGATTTCCCGGAGTTCTTCCTCGGTCGCATTTTCCAGAGCTTCCATGCTTCGGTACCTTGCGGCCAGGATCTTGCCGACTTTGACGCCGACATGCCGGATACCCATCGCAAAAATCAGTGAAGCCAGGCCGCGCTCTGTGCTTTTTTCGATCGAAGCAAGCAGGTTGCGGGCTGATTTATCAGCCATCCGGTCTAATTGAACAAGGTCTTCGTACTGAAGATAATATAAATCGGAGGCGTCTTTGACAAGCCCTGCATCCAGCAGCTGGCTGACCACAGCGGGCCCGAGACCTTCAATATTCATCGCGTCCCTGGACACAAAATGGATCAGGGCTTCTCTCTGGCGCGACGGGCAGGAGATATTCTGACAGCGGTGGGCGGCCTCTCCTTCCAGCCGGTAAACTGGACTGCCGCAGGACGGGCAGTTGGCAGGCATTTCAAACACAATTTCCTGGCCGGTGCGTTTTCCGGGTAGCGATTTGATGATTTCAGGAATCACATCTCCGGCCTTATGAATTAATACGTAATCGCCGATCCGGATGTCCTTGTCCCGGATATTGTCCAGATTATGCAGTGTGGCCCTCCCCACGGTAGAACCGGCTACAAATACGTCCTTAAGAACCGCAGTCGGGGTGAGCACTCCCGTCCGGCCCACATTGATCTCAATATCCTTCACCTGGGTCTCGACCTGTTCGGCCGGGAATTTATAAGCAGTCGCCCAGCGCGGGCTTTTGGCCGTATAGCCGAGCTCGCGCTGCTGAGAAAAGCTGTTCACCTTAATGACCAAGCCATCGATTTCATAAGGGAAACCGTGCCGTTCGTCCGTCATCCGGCTGCAATATGCAATCACTTGCTCCATGGTTGAAAACAGCTGATAGTTCGGATTGACATTAAATCCGAACCTGCTCAAGGCTTCCAGCACTCCGGTCTGGGTACTGATCCCCATTTGTTCGGCCTGAATCAGCTGATACGCAAAATACCCCAGTTTCCGCTGAGCCGTAATCCTGGAATCCTGCTGACGCAGAGAACCGGCTGCCGCATTTCTCGGGTTCGCAAACAGGGAAAGTCCCTCTTCTTCCCGCTCCGTATTCAGCTGGAGGAAGGACTCCTTCGGCATATATCCTTCGCCACGGACATCCACAGAACCTTCGAATTTCCCGTCATCTGCGTTGTACAGCCGAAGCGGCACCGCTCTAATGGTCCGGACATTTGCTGTGATCTCTTCCCCTACTTCACCGTCACCGCGGGTTGCCCCCCGCTGCAAAATACCTTCCTGGTAAGTTAAGGCTACCGTCAGCCCGTCGATCTTCAATTCTACGACATATTCCGCATCGGGTACCATACTGCGCACCCGACGGTCAAAGTCCATCAATTCCTCAGCATTGAAAGCGTTATCGAGACTCAGCATCGGTTCCGGGTGCCGGACCTTTGGAAACTGGGATGCGATAAAACCCCCGACCCGCTGGGAAGGAGAATCAAGTGTGACCCAGTCCGGGTGTTGATGTTCGATCTCAATGAGTTCCCTTAAGTAAAGGTCATATTCGGCATCCGTAAAAATGGGGTCATCCAAGCCGTAATAATGATAATTGGCCTTTTCGATCATATTCTTGAGTTCGACCAAACGGTTATTTTGATCCATACCGGAACCCCTTACCTTATCTTATATTTTTCCTGCGAAGGCTTATTTGCCGTTTCGCCAAAAAAGATTGACCAAAAGATTACCAAATTGTCGAATTTAGCATCAGAATAACCCGTCAGATCTTTGACAGTCGGGCATACTCGGCAATCAGTTTCTTAACTTCACCGCTGAAAACAACCGTGATTTCGGCACTGTTCCCTTCGCCTTTTACGGACATTACAATACCGTGACCGAATTTAGGATGCTCGACTTTGTCACCGACCAGAAAGCTTCCGGGATTAGAGCTGACAACGGACGCTCCACTATCCTTCCAGCTTTTACGTCCGGCAAAGGAGTTGCCTGAAGAGTAAGTATCACCGACGGCATAGTTCCTGGTTTGGGAAGAAAGCCCGAATCCCCTACCGAGAATTTCCCGACGGGAAGTCTCCTCTGTCAGAAGCTCTTCGGGTATTTCTTTTAGGAATCGCGAAGGCACACTGCTCTGGATATGCCCATAGACCATCCTTTGTTCCGTCGTGCTCAGGAAAAGCTTTTCTCTAGCCCGGGTGATCGTAACATAGCACAGCCGGCGTTCTTCCTCGAGCAGAACCTGTTCCAAAAGGCTTCTGCTGCTCGGGAAGATCCCATCTTCCATTCCGACTGCAAATACAACTGGGAATTCCAATCCTTTGGCGCTGTGCATGGTCATCAACTTCACGGCGTCTTCCGCTTCATCAAAACTGTCAATTTCTGCGACCAGAGAAACCTGTTCGAGGAATCCTCCCAGAATAAGCATATTCTGGTCAGTCTCCAGATCAGGATCCTCAAGGTAGTCCTGAAGGTTGTTATCGTACTCGGCTGTTACGGAAAGGAATTCATTAAGGTTTTCTATCCGGGATTCAGCCTCCACAGTATTTTCCGCTCGGAGAGTGGCCATGTATCCTGTATCCCTTATGATCTTCTCCGTCAACTCGGTCAGCGGCACACCCTTTTGAGCTTCTTGACGGAATCCAAGCATCAGTTCATGGAAATTCGTCAGTGTGCCAACTCCTTTGGTCTGGAGACCGGGAATATATGCCACTTCAGCCAGCGCATCCAGAACCGGCATGCCCTGTTCCTCAGCGTACTCCAGTATTTTATCCAGGCTGACTTTTCCAATACCTCTTTTGGGCACATTAATGACCCTGGCGAAGCTGACGCGGTCGGCAGGATTGTTCAGCAGCCGCAAATAGGCCAGGATATCCTTGATCTCGAGGCGTTCATAGAACTTAACCCCGGAATATATTTTGTAGGGTATGCTTTCCTTCATGAAGTGTTCTTCCAGCACCCGAGACTGGGCATTCGTGCGGTACAGGATCGCAAAATCGTTATACCGTCTGCCTTCTGTATCAGCCAGATCACGAATTTTCCCAGTCACAAAGCGGGCTTCGTCATGCTCATCTGTCGCTTTAAAGAGAACAATTTCCTCTCCTTCCGTATTTTCTGTCCAGAGGGATTTCCCTTTGCGATTATAATTATTGCTGACGACTTCGTTGGCCGCCCGCAGAATCTTCTGCGTCGAACGGTAATTCTGTTCCAGCTTCAACACTTTGGCTTCCGGGTAGTCTCTTTCAAAATCCAGGATATTCTGGATATCAGCGCCTCTCCAGCCGTAAACGGACTGGTCGTCGTCCCCGACGACGCAAAGGTTGCGATAGCGTGCAGCAAGCTGCTTGATCAGGATATACTGGGCATGGTTGGTATCCTGATACTCATCGACGAGGATGTAACGGAATTTTTCCTGATAGTAGCTTAAGACATCCGGGTTTTCCCTGAATATTTTCACTGTCAGCATGATGATATCATCGAAATCTAAGGCATTATTGCTGGAAAGCTTTCTCTGGTATAGACGATAGGCCGCAGCCGCTTTTTCGGTAAAGAAATCTCTGGCCTCCGCAGCAAAAGCATCCGGCCCTAAAAGCTTATTCTTGGCATCGCTGATCGTCGCTAAAACAGCCCGCGGCGCAAATTTTTTATCATCGAGATTCAGTTCCTTCAGACACTCTTTAAGCACCGTCAGCTGGTCCCCAGCATCATAGATCACAAAGCTCCGGGAATATCCCGGCAGGGCATTGATTTCCCGCCTTAAGATCCGCACGCAGGTAGAATGAAAGGTCGCTACCCAGAGCCCCTCACCCTCACTGCCTACCAGCGCAAGAACGCGGTCTCTCATCTCCTTGGCAGCCTTATTTGTAAACGTAATCGCCAGGATGTTCCAGGGATTAACGCCTTTGGCCACCAGATGCGCGATCCTGTAAGTCAATACTCTTGTCTTGCCTGAACCGGCCCCGGCTAAAATAAGAAGAGGACCGTCTCCACTTTCAACTGCTTCCCGTTGGACAGGGTTCAGGTCCTTAAGATAATACATTGATAAGATCACCTTTCTTGTCATTTCCAAATTGAAATCTCCGAATATACTCGTTTATGACCGATACAAAACATTATCCTTATTTTACCACAGAAAAAGCAAAAAGGGAACAAGTGTTCGAGAAAAATAATTAGATTAATAGCAAGAGATTAATCGCAATATCCTTTATCTTTCAATTTGCTGAGATGTGATGTCAGAACCTCATTGAGATCAATACCGTAATGCTCTTCCAGAACGAACATCATGGTTACCGCAGTCTGGGCAACATCCATCAGTTCCTTAGCGACCATCTGCATCGCCTCTGCCTCTTCTACCCGCAGTGCTTCTCCGTTTAAGCCCCGGAATTTGCCGATCGCCTGGGCCAGCTCCCCAGATTCTTCCATGATTTTTAACGCGGTGCTTTCAAGGGATGGATTCAATCTGTTCAACCGCGGCAATGTAATGGTTTTCGTTACTTTTTCGTTCATGCTCTTTCTCCCTTTACAGGCATTACGACATCTTCACTTTGAACAAATATATATATTTATTTTCTTCTTGAATTGAGTTCTTCGGCAATCTCTGTTAAAGGAACGTTCCTGTCTTCCAGCAGAACCAACAGGTGATACAGCAGATCGGAAGCTTCATAGCGGATCTCACTCAGCGAATCGTTTTTGGCGGCAATGATGACTTCCGCGCACTCCTCACCAACTTTTTTTAGGATCTTGTCGATCCCTTTAGTAAAGAGATAGGTCGTATAGGCACCTTCCGGCCTCTCGATGTTTCTCTGCTTGATAACTTCAGCCAATATTTCCAAAGTCCTGCTCAAAGAGACAGGAGGTTTGGTATCCGGTTCGCCGCAGCACGTTTCAGAGCCCGGCAGGTAGTGAAAACAGGAGTAATAGTTTTCATGGCAGGCCATTCCACTTTGTTTCACCTTCAGAAGAATCGTATCCCGGTCACAGTCAAACCGGATATCGACGACTTCCTGGTAATGACCTGATGTTTCTCCCTTGACCCACAGCTGGCTTCTGCTGCGGCTGAAATAACACGCTTTGCCTTCAGTCAGGGTTTTTTTCAGTGCTTCCTGATTCATGTAGGCGAGCATTAGCACTTCTCCGCTTTCGGCATCCTGGGCAATGGCCGGAACAAGACCTTTTTCATCCCACTTCACAGCCTGTACGGCTTTGGAAATATCAATGCTCCCTGACTCAAATCTACTGTTCATCTCGGTTGACTCCTAACTTTTCTCAATCATTATTTTCCGGGGATCTAATTACTAAGATATTTTTTCAATATCCAAATTTGCTTATCTTTTCTGTGATTATCAATTTCTTTAAGATTATCTTCGAACGGGTATGCCTTTTCCTGTCAGATAATCTTTCGTCTCTTTGATGCTGTATTCCCTGTAATGGAAAATGGATGCAGCGAGTACTGCATCTGCTTCCCCCTCCGTCAGACCTTCAGCCATATGTTCAAGTGTTCCGACCCCGCCGCTCGCAATTAACGGAATAGATACTGCTCTGCCCACGGTCCGGTTCAGTTCGTTGTCATAGCCCTCTTTGGTTCCGTCACGGTCCATCGAAGTCAGCAGGATTTCACCCGCCCCAAGTTCTTCAACTTTCCTGGCCCATTCCAGAACATCGATCCCGGTCGGTTTGCGGCCTCCGTGCGTATACACTTCCCAACGGCCCTCTCCGACTTTGCGGGCATCGATTGCGACAACAATGCACTGGCTGCCGAAGGCGAGAGCCCCTTGTTCGATTAACTCCGGATTTTGAACTGCAGCCGTATTTAAGGAGACTTTATCTGCTCCAGCCCGCAGCATTCTCCGGATATCCTCAATGGTTCTTAACCCCCCGCCAATGGTAAACGGAATAAACACTTTCTCAGCAGTTCTTCGGACGACATCGACCATCGTTTCCCGTCCTTCGGCAGAAGCCGAAATATCCAAGAAGACAAGTTCATCGGCACCTTCACGGTCATACAACGAAGCAAGTTCCACAGGGTCGCCCGCATCCCGCAGATGAATAAAATTAGTCCCTTTAACTACCCGGCCGTCATGAACATCGAGGCAGGGTATGATTCGTTTGGCAAGCATTAAATTTGCTCCTTTTGCTTGGGTTAGTCACTGTAATAAATAACTGTTTCCAATACAGTGACTAAAATCTTCATATATCAGTGATTTTTTAATAGGAATTGTTTATTCAGAGATAACCTTAAGGGCCTCTTCCAATGTGAAAGCGCCGGAATAGATCGCTTTACCCACAATTGCCCCTTCGATTGCTATTCCACGGTCAGCTTCAGCCTTTAATTCTATCAGATCGTCCAGCACGGAAATGCCACCGGAAGCAATCACTTGCAAGCTGGTTGTTTTAGCCATTCTGACCGTGCTGGCAATATTCGGTCCGCCAAGCATCCCGTCCCGCGAGATGTCGGTGAAGACAATCCGGGACACCCCGGCTTGCTTCATTGCTTTGCCGAGATCCTCCGCTTTGAGGTTGGTGCTTTCCGCCCATCCCTGAACCGCGACCATACCGTCTTTGGCGTCGATGCCGACAATAATCTGATCGCCATACCTGCGGACAGCCTCCGTCACAAGCTCCGGATCCCTTACCGCGACTGTCCCGAGTATGACCCGGGCTACACCTAATTCCAGCAGTTCTTCGATTCTGGCCAGCGTTCGGATACCGCCGCCCACCTGAATTTTTAACGATACATTCTTGACAATATCCCGAATGGCTTCATCGTTGACGGGTTTTCCGGAAAACGCCCCGTTCAGGTCAACGATATGCAGAACCTTTGATCCTCTGTCCTTAAAATCAGCCGCCACCCCGGCAGGATTGTCGGAGTATACGGTTGCATCCTCCATTCTTCCTTGCAGGAGACGGACAACTTTGCCGTCTTTTAAATCGATTGCCGGATATATGATCATTGATTTTTCACCCATTTCCCAAAATTATCGAGCATGACCAGACCCCAGGGGCTGGACTTCTCTGGGTGGAACTGCGCACCCCAGACATTGTCTTTGCCGACCAACGCAGGGAACTCCAGTCCATACTCGCTGGTCCCGGCAATACAGTCCCGATCGGCTGGCTGAGCGAAATAAGAGTGAACAAAATAAAAATAAGAATGGTTCGGAATATTATCACAGATCCTGTTCGGTCTGACAACATTCAGCGTATTCCAGCCCATATGCGGTATCTTCAAACCCGGCGGGAATTTGACCACCCGGCCTTTCAGAAAACCAAGACCGGCATGTTCTCCATGTTCCTCGCCAATCTCAAAAAGCAGCTGCATACCGAGGCAGATGCCCAGAAAAGGTTTGCCGCTTTGTACATACTGTTTTAAAGGGTCAAGCCAGCCGCCTTTCGCCAGCGCATCCATAGCATCCGCGAAAGCGCCGACTCCAGGCAGAATAACTCCGGCCGTACCGGTTAGCTTCTCCGGAGACTCCATGATCTCCGCTGAAAACCCAAGTTTTTCAAACGCCTTTTCCACACTTCGCAGATTTCCGCGTCCATAGTCTACTATGCCTATCATTCTAATGATGTCCTCCAGTAATTACATGCTGTTTTGTCAGCTAGTACCTTGTCAACCTTAAAAGCTCTATTCTATAAGCTCCCCTTGGTGGAGGGTACGCCGTCAACATGGCTGTTTTTCCTCACAGCAAGTCCGAGGGCCCTGCCCGTTGCTTTAAATATGGCCTCCAGAATGTGATGCCTGTTTTTTCCGTCCAACATGCAGATATGCAGTGTGATGCCGGCATTCGTCGCCAATGCCCGGAAAAATTCTTCCGCCATCTCTACCGGAAAATCACCGACCATCCCTTCCGGGCAATCCACTTTCCAGACCAGAAATCCCCGGTTGGAGATATCTGCGGCAACCTGAACCAGGGCTTCATCCATCGGAAACAGGCAATCTCCGACTCTCTCAATTCCGGACTTGTCCCCCAGCGCTTCTTTCAACGCCTGTCCAAGGACGATCCCACAGTCTTCCACCAAATGATGCTGGTCAACTTTCAGGTCTCCTCCGGCTTCAATTTCCAGATCAAAATGGGCAAACCGGCAAAAGGCATCAAGCATGTGGTCAAAAAAACCGATTCCGGTATCCACGCTTACTCTCCCGCTGCCGTCAATCGCCAGCGTCAGTGTAATTTCCGTCTCCAGGGTCGTTCTGTTTAGATTGGCACTCCTCACTCTATAGGCCCCCTTACTAACCTTATCCTTTTATTATACATGAAGATACTGTTCTTCCGCCATCACGATTTCAACGCCACTTCTGTCTGACCTCTATGGCTCTGGCATGCGCCTCCAAGCCTTCTTTGCGGGCAAGATACGCAATCTGGGCGGCATCCCTTTGCAGTGCTTCTTCGGAATAATTGATCACACTGATTCTTTTGACAAAGGTGTCGACGCTAAGGACAGAGTAAAAGCGTGCGGTTCCTCCTGTCGGCAAGATATGGTTCGGTCCCGCAAAATAGTCGCCGACCGGTTCAGGCGTATATCTTCCCAGGAATACCGCCCCGGCATTTTTCACCTTGCCCAGCCAGGCGAACGGCTCCTGCACAGCGAGTTCAAAGTGTTCGGGGGCAATACGGTTGACAAGGTTCATCCCTTCCTGAATATCCCTGACCAGGATCGCCGCCCCGTAGGTCTCCCAGGATGCCCTGGCAATTTCAGCCCGTGGAAGCGCTTCAAGCTGGCGTTCCACCTCAATCACGGTCCTTTCCAACAAATCGGAGTACGGCGAAATCAGAATTGCTGAGGCAAGCCTGTCATGTTCCGCCTGCGAAAGCAGGTCTGCCGCCAGTTCCTCCGGGACAGCGCTTTCATCCGCAAGGATAAGGATCTCGCTCGGTCCGGCCAGCATATCAATATCGACAGTTCCGTAGACCATTTTTTTGGCGAGGGTGACAAAGATATTGCCCGGCCCCGTAATCTTATCCACCGGCGCAATCGACACTGTGCCAAAAGCAAGAGCAGCAACCGCCTGCGCGCCTCCGACCTTATAGATCTCTTTTACGCCGCACTCTGCGGCAGCGACCAAAACCTCCGGCGAAAGGCTTCCGTCTTTCAGCGGCGGAGATACCATCACGATCTCCTCGACTCCGGCTACGGCTGCCGGAAGCGCATTCATTAGAACGGAGGATGGATAAGCCGCTGTTCCTCCCGGAACATAAATACCTACCCGCTGGAGGGGGCGGATGATCTGGCCGAGGACACTGCCGTCTTCAGCTGCGTCAAACCAGGAAGCCCTTTTTTGCTTTTCGTGGTAGGTTCTGACGTTGTTGATCGCCTGGCTAATTGCTTCCAGATACACATCATCTACTTTTTTATAAGCTTCCCAGATCTCCTGATCGGTGACCCGCAGTCCCGAGGCCTTCAGGTCAACCCCGTCAAACGCGGCAGTCAGGTCATATAGGGCTTCATCCCCCTGCTCACGAATCTTTTGCAGAATTCCTGCAACTTTTTCTTCGAGGTCGTGGTTATCGCCGTAGGATTTATTAATAAGCTTCTTCAGGTCAATATCCTGAATTTTTTGCACAGTCTTCATCGTCTTAAGCCTCCTTTGGCAATGTCAGTCGTACTACTGGACAAGGACTCTGATTTTTTCTGCAAGTCCCTGAATGCGTTCGTATTTTACACGATAGGACACACGGTTGGCAATCATTCTGCTCGTAGCTTCGAGGATCTGGGCAACCTCGGCCAGTTTATTCTCCCTTAAGGTCTTGCCGGTTGAGACAATATCCACAATCATTTCAGCCAGACCCACCCGGGGAGCAAGTTCAATATTACCATGCAGCTTGATTGGTGTGACCTGCATGCCGTGCTCATTGAAGAACAGCTGGGCGACTCTCGGGAACTTGGTTGCCGCTCTCTTATGATTCAGCACGCTCAGGTCATACAGGCCATCCGGCAGCTTTTGCGGCAGGCTTTCCTCCGGCATCGCCACGACAAAGCGGCAGTACCCGAATTTTAAGTCGACCAGCTCGGCGACATCTTTGTTTTGTTCGATTACAGTATCCTTGCCGACAAAACCGATATCCGCAGCTCCCTGCTCCACATAGGTCGGGATATCCGTCGGGCGGCAAATGATGATTCTCGCCTCTGATCCAGGAAGATCAAACAACAGTTTACGGGAATCATTTTCTACTGATCTGCAGTCCAGCCCTGCTTCCGTCAGAAGCGCCACTGAATCCGTCAGTAATTTTCCTTTTGGCAGCGCTATGGTTAAATAATTCTTCGGCACAATGCAAAGCCCCTTCCAAAGATTCATGATTAGACCAATGGTCTAAAAGTAAATGGTAAATCATTGATTATTGATTATGTAATTTCAATCTTCTCCAGCAGCGCAATTCCGCGGCTGGACGCCATGTTTCTGGCATCGGTGTCTGCCAGGAATCCGAGGGCCATCTCAACTTTTTTGCCGCTCTTTCTGAGTTCCCGGCAGCGTTTGATCACAGCTCCGGGGGATTGTCCGTAAACCAGAACATCGGCCATATCCAATTCAAAATCTGCAGCCTTCTCAAGTATAAAGCCAAGATTAACCGCAAAGCCTGTTGCGCCGTGGTTCATTCCAAAATCTGCATAGAGGCCATCGTAACGTCCTCCTTCAATCAGCGGAACGCCAATCCCCGGAAGATAGCCTTCAAAGATTGCGCCGGTATAATACGAGAACCCTCTTAAAATTCCAAGGTCCAGGGATACGTAGTCCTGAACTCCGAATTCCTTTAAATACAAATAGATGGTCCGTAAAGATTCAACAGCTTTTCTTATCGGTTTGATATGTGTCCAGTTCTGGAGCTTATCAAGGACTTCTTCTTTGCCGGTCAGATAAGGCAGGGAAAGAAGAAGTTCCTTTGCCGACTCAGGCAAATCGTTGGAAGAAATGATTTTTTCAAGTTTGACCATGTCCTTGCGGGCTATACCGTCTTCCAGCTCCTCCCTGACTTTGGTTTCAAACTTCATTTCTTCGGCAAGCCCCGAGAAAATCCCGTTATGCCCGAGGTTCAGCTGAAAATTTTTGATTTCAAGCGTCTTCATGATTTCTATGGCCAGCGCAATGACTTCAGCGTCTGCAATGTCATTATCCGAGCCGATCAGTTCAACACCCACCTGTCTAAACTCCCGGTAACGGGCGGAATCATTCCTGTAAACATCACCGCTATAACAGAACCGCAGAGGAAATTGTCCGCCTTTCTGTCTTGTGGCAACCATCCTGGCAATCGGGGTCGTAAATTCCGGTCTTAACGCGAGAATATGACCATTTTTGTCAAAGAATTTATATAGATGGTCATCCTTGTCTGCGTCAGGCTCCACACAGGCTCGGTATTCGAGCCCGGGAGTCGCAACTTTCTGATAGGACCAATTTTTACACACACTGATTGCTTTTCCTTCCAGTTCCTCCAGCTGTGCTAATTCAGCCGGCAGAAGATCGATCATCCCCTCCGGAATTTTAAGCCCCAATGATGAACGTTCCATAATTATTGCACCTCTTTTTTCTGAAAGTTCTTATTCTTTGTGTTTTTTCTCCATCCGCTCGAGAACCATCTTGTAACCGTCGGCGCCATAGTTTAAACAGCGTTTGACCCTACTGATGGTGGCAGAGCTTGCTCCGGTAATTTCAGCAATCCTGGAATAGGTCACATCTTCCTCCAGCATGCGGGCAACTTCCAGCCGCTGCGCTAGGGCCTTGATCTCCGCTACCGTAGCCAGATCCTCAAAGAAGCTGTAACATTCTTCTTTCGTCTTGAGCAGAAGGATCGCTTCAAAAAGAGAATCGGTCAGGGTGTCCCTGATCCTTTCGTCACTCAACATGATTACTTACCTCCGGGGTTATCTCTTTTACACTTTAGTTTATTAAAGTATTCGCCCGGTGTCAAGTACAATATGAATAAAAATCTTTAATCGTAATTCCGTTTAAAAAGATTAATCAGAATTGGCTTGCAGGCCCGATATACTCAGGATATAATCTACTCAACGTCTTATTTTTTTACCCAGAAATGAAGGAAATCGGTGGTTTATTTTACTGAAAAGAGTGAGTGAGCAAATGAGCAAATACTGGAGCAAAATTGCGGCTGGTCAGAGACCGTACATACCGGGAGAACAGCCGAAAGACAAAAAATATATCAAGCTGAATACGAACGAATGTCCCTATCCACCTTCGCCCTTAGTTCTCGAAGCGATCAAAGAAGCTGCGAATGAAAAACTGAAGTTATACCCCGATCCGAACGGAGAGGACTTGCGCCGGACCGTAGCCGAATATTACGGCCTGAAGAAGGAGTGGGTATTTGTTGGAAACGGCTCCGATGAAATCCTGGCTTTTGCGTTTATGGCTTTTTTTGATCCGGGCAGCACGATCTTGTTTCCGGATGTTACCTATAGTTTCTACCCGGTCTATACCAATCTGTTTCAGCTGAACTACCGGCTAGTTCCGCTGCGGGAAGAATTTTCTTTATACCCGCCTGATTTCTACGATTCCGAAGGCGGCGTCATTTTCCCAAACCCCAATGCCCCTACCGGCAACTATGTAACGATGGAAATGATAGAAAAAATCCTTATCCGCAATCCAGATAAGGTGATCATCGTTGATGAAGCTTATATCGATTTTGGCGGTGAAACTGCCATTCCGCTTATTACGAAGTATCCGAATCTGCTGGTGATCCAGACTCTGTCCAAGTCCCGGTCTCTGGCAGGCTTAAGGGTAGGCTTTGCTTTAGGTCAGGATGAGCTGATGGAAGGCTTGGACCGGATCAAAAACTCCTTTAATTCCTATACGTTAGACCGCCTGTCAATGGCCGGAGCAATCGCAGCCATGAAGGATGAAGCTTACTTTCAAGCCACAAGACAGAAAGTGATGCAAACCAGGGAAAGAATTGTTCCGATACTCAGGCAAATGGGCTGGCAAGTGATTCCTTCACAGGCGAATTTTATTTTCATATCCCATCCCATGCTCCAAGCCGAAGGGACCTTTACCGCACTCCGACAGCAGGGCATTCTGGTTAGGTACTTCCGCCAACCCAAGATTGACAATTACCTGCGTGTCAGTATCGGCAGTGACGAGGAGATGGACAGCTTGCTCCAAGCACTTAGTAAACTAGTACCTTGTCAACTCTAAAATTGTAATATAATGGCGAGCAGATTTTTTATAAGACAAGGACTAATCCCATGATTCCCAAACTTCAGACACATACCCTACCGTGGCTTGTTTGCCGTTGCGGACGATCGGTGTCCGGTAGAGACTTGGATTGTTCAGCAGCAATTCTTCCCTGACATTGGAACTGCTGATTTTGTCGAGGTTTAATCGGAAATAGTCCTTGCTTCCGGTATTAAACAGGTTGTTCAGGCCAACCGCTGCTTTGATGCTCTGCAGTTCCCCTTTACTTAATCCCTTTTGGTCCAGATCAATCAGCTGATATTGAATGCGGCGTTCTTTAAACCAGCGTTCCGCTTTTTTTGTATCAAAACACTTTTTGATCCCAAATATCTGTATGTTCATGAACTCTCCTTAACCTCCGGATCAGGCTTCGACCCGGTATCTTCTGTTCTTTTTGGCTAAATAAAGCTTGTTGTCCATTTTTTGTATCAAAAATAAAGAATAACACGTAAAAACGAAGATGTCCAAATTTCTTGGACATCCCCGACTACGCAAGCAATTTTCATTTATTTTTTGTCTTACCATCCAGCAGATTCAGCCGTAAGAATTAGAATATTACGCCAAGGGCAATTAGAATCAAAATTGCAATCGCAATAATTGCTACCCCATAATTGGGTACAGCCACTGGTCTGGCAACCGGCATACTGCAGCAACAGCCACCTCTATACATCCTTTGGGCCTCCTTTCCGGGACACTTGTATTATTTCGTTATCCTAGAATACGATTCCCATTGCAATCAACAATAATATGATTACAACGACAATAGCGATCCCACAAAGACATCCGCCGCCTAAGCCTCCGCCATAAGCGCCTACAGCACCGTCAACAGCCATTTTTTGCACCTCCTGCTATTCTGTATTCGCTTTATTCTATTCATATTTCCATAATATGGTACTTTATTTTTGTTCAAGGGGCAAAAATATACCCTCCCGAGCAGTTCACTGCCAATGGGAGAGTATATTTTGAGTTTCTTCATCTCATTTGTAATATATTGAAACTTTTATCTTGTTTATCTTCGCGGGAATGCTCTCCTGGCCCTTGGTTCCTTTAGAACCTCAGCCCAGACCACGCCACGCATCACTTCCGAAGATGACAAACCCAGACTGAAAGCCGCTCTTTTTTGGGAAATTTGATCTCTCGGTGTGATCTGCCTGTTGGCATAATCACTGCCTTCGGCTCCCCAGGTTCCTTCCTGGTCTGCGGCTCCTTCATCACCGCCAAGGCCTTCAGTGCCCTGGGTGCCCTCGTTCGAAATATACCGATCATAGTCCGATCGTCCTTCTTCTCTCCATTTGTTTTCTGTTTTTTGGACGGTTTCAGCTTTCCGCGGAACTGAAGAAGCAGAAGTTGGAGGGGCAGCAGCCTTTTTCTTGACGGTTGATCCGTACGGTCCAACCTGCAGCTCTCTCTCAGCCTTTTCCACAGATTCCCTGAGCTGTCTTTCCAGATCTTCGAAGAAATTTCCTTTTCTCTTTCTTTCCATCCGGGAAATGTCCCTGTCCATCTCGGCTATCAGAGGTTCGGACGGCGGCATATTGTCCTCCGGCCTAACAGGCCTGCGCTGCGGAGGTTTGTCTTTATTGGCAAAGAAGCTGTAAATTACAACCGCAATAATGATAAATGTTATGATATCCACTGAACATCACCTACTTCTTGGGTATCGTCGTTTCCGGTTCATCTCCTTTGGCTGTGACAGCGATATTATCCCGCATGCGGGTATCTGCAATCACGTTTTGCAGATTGTAATAATCCATAACGCCAAGGCGTCCTTCTTTTAAAGCTGACGCCAGTGCCAGCGGCACCTCGGCTTCCGCATCCACAACTTTTGCTCTCATTTCCTGAACGGACGCTTTCATTTCCTGTTCCCTGGCCACCGCCATCGCTCTGCGTTCCTCCGCTTTGGCCTGGGCAATCCTCTTGTCCGCCTCAGCCTGATCTGTTTGCAGCTGCGCTCCGATGTTTTTGCCGACATCGACATCGGCAATATCAATTGAGAGGATTTCAAAAGCTGTTCCGGAATCCAACCCTTTATTCAAAACGGCCTGGGATATCATGTCCGGATTTTCGAGGACATTGGCATGGGAAGAGGAACTGCCGATACTTGTTACTATGCCCTCTCCGACGCGTGCAATAATCGTTTCTTCACCAGCTCCGCCAACCAGACGGTCAATGTTTGCCCGAACTGTGACTCTTGCTATGACTCTTAATTCAATCCCATTTTGTGCAACAGCAGAGACAGTGGGTGTTTGGATAACTTTCGGATTAACGGACATTTGCACCGCTTGCATAATATCACGTCCTGCCAAATCAATGGCTGCGGCTCTTTCAAATTTAAGCGGTATAGCTGCTCTTTCCGCAGCAATTAATGCGTTAACGACCTTGTCGACATTTCCTCCGGCAAGGTAATGGGCCTCAAGCTGTGCCGGGGTAAGTCCCAGACCAGCTTTATGTGCTTTAATCAATGGGTTCACAATCCTGATCGGTGCGACTCGCCTAAGTCTCATCCCGATCAGCGTGAATATGCCGATATTAACACCGGCTGCCAAAGCCGAAATCCAGAGACCGACCGGAATAAACGTAAAGAGAACCATTAGAATAATCAGAACCAGCATAATCAGTATCACCGTTGTAACAAGTGCTGTTGTCATATGTTTTATGACCTCCTATTCATTTTCTTCCCTGCTCACAATGATTCTTGTACCCTCAACCGCGATGACCTTTATCGCAGAATCTTTCGGGATAAAACTTCCATCTGTGACGACATCGACCCGTTCCCCTTCAATCTGCGCTGTGCCTGCCGGACGGAGCAGGGTCAGGGCTTTTCCGGTTTTCCCGAGATAGTGTATATAATCTGTTTTGGGTGCTACGAAGCCTTCTTCGGTTCTCTGCTTTTCCCCCAAAGCTACCTTGCGCCAGAGTTTTTTCAGCCGACCTGTTTTATACCCAATATAGATCAGCAGCCCTGCCACAATAAGTATGATCAGAAGATACACGACACCCTCGGCGAACGAATCAGCCACTAAAAATACTCCGCCGATCATCATCAAAAGTCCGATGATTCCAGAGACGCCAAAGCCTGGAATAATGAATATTTCCAGAATAACCAGAATGATTCCTACAATAATCAGGGAAAGAGAAATCCCGACAAAAACATCCAAATTCACATCCCCCTTTCTTCGCTTATTTTAGCATAATTTTACTTTTCGGGCTATTCTTTCTTCGTGCTGTCACGCCAGATTCATGAATTCATTCGTAAAGACAGCCGTTTCCTAAACCTTACAATATCCGGCAATGATTAAATTCACCTTAGAGCTTATTCGATAATGTATGATTCATTCTGCATATTAATGATCTGCATTAATCATTTGTCTGCATTAATCATATCTTAAGCTTACTGCTTATAATAATAGTCAGAGGTGATATAAATGCCTGATTTATTAAAATATCTTCTATATTCCATTTTTGCTTTGGGAACGATTTTCCTGGCAGCAATAGTTTCTTGGGTCTTCTTGCTTCTCCTGGGCATCGGGATTTCCACCCGCGTCATCTATCAGAAATTTTTCAGCAAGAAGAAAAAGACCGCACTCGGGGCAAATGCCTTTCGCCAAGGGACGTGGAATAAAACTGCCAATGACAGTCAGCGGGAATATATGACTGTAATTGATGCGGATAATACAGAGAACGAATACCGGATACCGAAGATATAACAACTTTAAGGAAACCGTGTAAAACAAGAAGTCGATAACCAGTTCAGATAAAAAGCTCTATGTCCGCTTCCAGGGCATCCTGCAGATAATCTTTCGCTGTCATGATTTTGACATCCGGAATCATTTCTTCAAGTGTAAAACCCATGATCTCAAGGGAAAGCTTGCATATGTAAAAGCTTACCCCCTTTTTTTGCGCTCCTTTCAGAAAAGCGGAAAGATTGGGTGCGTCCTGGTCTTCCATCATTTGTTTCAGCATGGCTTTTCCAATACCAGCCATATTCATCCGGGAAAGCGGCAGGTCTTCCGGACCTTTCGGTGCCGTCATTCCCAGCATTTTTTCATAAACCGTTTTGTCTTCCAAAGACATCTTCTCCGGATCGCGTATCAGGCACAGACCCCAAAAAGCGAAAAAGATACTGACTTTCATGTTGAGCTCGCGGGCCGAATTGGCCAGGATCAAGGCAGCCATCGCCTTGTCATAATCCCCGCTGAACAAAATCAGGCTGAGTTTCTTCTCTTTTTCCATGATAAGCACCACCATTTCTTAGATGTATGCTTTTATTCTCGGTAATGGTTCTTATCTTTATGCAGGCTTGACTGCCTTAGCTGTACATTTTCAAATATCGTCTTCTGTCTTTGGCAATTTCCTGCAATACTTCCAGTAGCCTGCCAACTTCGTGAGGTTCATTGTATAAACCAAAACTGACTCTGACCATCCCGGGTCTGTTTTCCGGAAGATGATCTGCAACTGCGCTTAAGATGGCTGGTTCGACTTTCATGAGCTTTTGGACGTAAGGATGCGCGCAAAAACACCCACTCCTGACAGAAATACCGGCTTCTCCAGCTAGTATATCCGCCAGTTTCTCATGATAAACGCCCTTCATATTAAAGGGAACAATCCCGACTCGTTCCTGACTTTGATCTTCTGCACAATATATGTCGATACAGTCTATTTTTTTTAGTCCCTGAATCAGTTGAGATGTTAGGGTTTTTTCATGCTTGTACACATTTCGCATCCCGACTGCACTTAAGGTTTTTATACTTGCGGCCAAGGCCAGCACGCCCATTAAGTTGGGCGTTCCAGCCTCATCTTTGGAAGGAGGATCATTCCAGATTACAAAATCGCGGGTTACGGCTTTGACTGTTCCTCCGCCCTGATAATCGGGGCTTCCCTTCAGGAAAAAGTCTTTGGGGCCAATCAGAACGCCGGTCCCAAAAGGCGCATACATCTTATGTGCGGAGAAAACAAGAAAATCGATATGCTTACTGGAAGCGGAAGGCTTCGTATCAAACGGCTGATGAGGAAGCAGCTGTGATCCGTCAACCATGACCTTGGCGCCATATTTATGGGCCCATTCAGCAATTCGATGTACGGGATTGACATAACCTGTTACATTTGAAGCTCCGGCTACAGTTACCAGCTTGACCCGGCCTTTATATTTTTCCAGCTTTTCAATGAAATCGTTAAAAATTAGCCTGCCGCATTCATCCACCTCAATATAGTCGACCTCATACTTTTCCCGCCAGGGAAGGTCATTGGAATGATGCTCCATGGAAGTGGAAAGGATAACACTTTTTATGTATGGATCCATGTCCTGTGACAGTCTGAAGGCCACTTTATTGATAGCTTCTGTGGCATTCTTAACAAAGATCACCACATCCCTTTTGTGGTCTGCACCCACAAAATCCATCACTGTTTTCCTGGCATTTTCATATTTTTCCGAAGACAATTTGGACTTGTAGCCGGACCCCCTGTGAATTGACGAATAATACGGCGCAAAACTGCTGATTTCTTGGAGCACTGAAACAAAAGGCGGCGTCGTTGCTGCATTGTCAAAATTGATTCCCCTGCAGTTTTTACCGTTTTTGAGCTCAACCTCCGCATCAATTCCGATAACCAGTTTACCGTAATTCATTTTGGTAATAGCAATACTCATTTTCCTCTCCCCTATAACATAATGATCCCCTCATAGTTTATTGACCAAGCAAAAATTTGTTACTTCATTACGCGCAGACTCATTTTATATTCATGAATCAGCGTCGAGAACTGCTCATTATTGGCTTCCTGAGCCACTAAAACACCGCTTTTTTTTAGTAATCTTTGATGAACTTCTTCCCGGTTGACTAAGAATTGGAGCATTTTCTTTAGTGAAGTGTCCTCAGTCAGTGTGAGATGCCGCAGGTACAGTCTCTTAGCCCTGATCTCCGCTTCTTCATTGATTTTGAGCATCTCATTAATATCCGTACTCTTCTCAACATATTCCATATTCCAGGACTCCTGCCCGGAATTGGCAAGCGGCAAATCAGCAAGGCCAAGCTTTCTGACTGCAGCTGCAATAATCTCCATATGCGCAAGCTCTTCCGAAGCAATCATACCCAAAAGATCACGAATATATGGATTGATCACATGCAGGCGTTGATACATATGACGTGTAAAAGCAGTAAATTCCCCGTCTTTCCCGCCGATATGTTCCAATAAGGTCCAGGCCAGCTTCTCATTTTTCTGCTCAACATAAACCGGATATAGTAAACGTTTCTGGTAACTAAACATCCCAATTCCTCCTGACGGCCATGGCAAATCATTCTTTAGCTTATTATATTGATGATCCTTTCAACCGGTTCCGGCCCATGCATTTTAAAAAGCCCTCACTTTTGTTTCCGTCGAGCATGTATCGGATGTATGCATATCTGGCCTCGTTGTATTCCTGAAATATTCTCCTGGCTTTCTCAGGAGCATGGTAGACCTTCCAGTAACCGGTCAGCAGAGGTTTTTTATCGGGGAAATAGATAAAATCTGCCACATCGTCCAGTGGGAAGCCCAGAAATAGTCCGATTTCGTGAGGGAAAGGCCCAATGATCCATTTTTGTTTTAAAGTCTGGATTGCCGTATCCTGATCCGTCTCCCCACAATAATCCAGTGATCTTAAGAAATGCTGGTTCTCAGGGATTTGAAGTATTGAAGATAATCTGTCTGCGGCATAAAATAATACGCTGACAGAAGCTTTATTCCTGACAATTTCTTGAACCGTCACATAGGGGTAAAGCCTATCTTTGATTTGATCCCAGGTCTCCAACGCATCTTTTTTGATGGCAGTGGTAAATGTAAGCAGCTCAGCTGGCTTGGATGCGATAAGCAGCGGTGCAAGATGATAGGTGATATTATCGAGCAGATATCGCCGGGTCTCCTGTTTTTTTCTTTGGCTGGTGTAAGTCGCAATGAAGTTCTGCATATCATCCTCCAAAACCAAATTTTCAATGGTACTAGATTTATTTTCCTAAATGCCAGAACGGATTATACAAAAAACCTGTTTCCTTATTTTTGTAAGGAAACAGGTTTTTTCATCTTGTTATTATATTTTAGTACTGTATTTGATCGCTTACTTTCTTCTTTCTTCATTTGAGCGCGAGTTTGTCCATCGCAGCCTGCATGATTTCAGCATCTCTGACTCTTAGAACGACCTGGGCCTGCTCGTTTTCCTTTTCCACAAAACCATACATATATTCAACGTTCACACCCTCGGCAACAAGCTTGTTCAGTTGTCCAGCCAGACCTCCCGGACTGTCGGGAACTTTTAGCACCCAGACCCGGGTGATCTTGACGACACAATTGCGCTCCCGGAGTTTCTCCGCAACTTCTTCCGGGTTCTCCACGATAATCCTGAGTACACCGTAATCTTTGGTGTCAGCAAGGGACAGCGCGCGGATATTGACTTGAAGGTCAGCTAAAGTATTCAGTGCGTCTGCCAGACGGCCCTGGGCATTTTCCAGAAAAATTGACAGTTGTAACATATGTTTTTCCCCCTTTATTTTTTTCATTTAGGAGAATTTAGCTTAATTGTTTTTCCTTGCGTTTATCAATTACACGCTTCGCTTTTCCTTCGCTGCGCGGGATACTCTTCGGCTCGACAAGACGCACCCTAGCCGCAATATTAAGGATCTCATGTATTTTAGTTTGAAGCCTTTGCTGGAGCTCTTCGAGTTCCCGGATCTCATCGTTGAAGCTTGCCGCATTCACCTCAATCTGCACTTCGAGGGTATCGAGATTACCCTCACGGTCCACAACAATCAGATAATGCGGTTCGATTCCACCTACCGACAGGATCGCTTCTTCAATCTGGCTTGGGAAGACGTTGACACCGCGAATAATCAGCATATCATCGACTCTGGCCGACACTCTCTTCATCGTCCAACCGGTGTGGCCGCACGTACAGCTTCCATAGGTGATGCTGGTAATATCTTTCGTTCTATAGCGAAGTCCGGGGAAGCCCATTTTGTTAAAGCTGGTAAGAACAAGTTCTCCTGTTTCTCCTTCCGGCAGAACATTTCCGTCTTTATCGAGAATTTCAGGGTAGAAGTTCTCATCTATATGCAGCCCTTCGCCTTTCAGGCACTCCAAAGAAACGCCGGGTCCCATCGTTTCACTCAATCCATAGATATCGAGCGCCCGAATACCAAGTCTGGCTTCAATCTCTGCCCTCATCTGTTCTGTCCAGGGCTCAGCACCAAATATCCCGACCCTCAGCTTCAGGTCTTCTTTGGTCATACCCTCTTCCCCCAGACTGTCTGCCAGATAAAGTGCGTACGACGGAGTACAGCAAAGAACCGTACTTCCAAAGTCACGCATCAGCATCAGCTGACGCTGGGTGTTGCCGCCGGAGATCGGAATGACTAAAGCCCCAAGTTCTTCACATCCGTAATGCAGTCCCATACCGCCGGTAAACAAGCCATAGCCGTAAGCGACCTGTACAACGTCGTTGGACGTAATGCCGGCCCTTCTGAGACCGTTGGCCACAATTTTGGCCCATAACTGAATATCTTCACGGGTATACCCTACAACGGTCGGTTTTCCCGTTGTCCCTGAGGAAGCATGGATTCTGACCATCTTTTCCAATGGCTCGGCAAATAATCCAAAAGGATAATTCTGGCGTAACGCTTCTTTATCCGTCAATGGTATCTTCCGAAAATCCTCCAGGGATTTGACATCACCGGGATAATAGATACCCACCTCAGCTAGTTTTTTCTTGTAGTAGGGAGCTTTTAAGACCTGTTCAATGGTCTTTCTTAAATGAAGTAACAACTCATCCTGAGTCATCCTACCATCCTCCTGCCTCAAACTTATTTTGACACGCAAACTGTTAACGATAGGTATATTATATATCAAGATAATCCATATTTGAATCTGTATTTTGAAATAGCGCTTTTAATAAAAATTGTAAGTTTTCCTGTTATCAACATAAAAAGGATGCCCTGGATTCCCACGACACCCTCTGCAGTCTGTTATTCTTCTACTGACACCGATGATTTTTCTCTGCTATAGCTATTTCTATTGGAAGCTTAACAACGTTTCAGCGTCCGGCCAGTTTCCTTAATTGTTCGACTTTATCAAACTTCTCCCACGGGAGGTCAAGGTCATTGCGGCCAAAATGCCCGTAGGCCGCGGTCTGTCTATAGATTGGCCTGCGGAGATCCAGAGTGTTGATGATTGCAGCCGGGCGAAGATCAAACGTTTCATTAATCAGCGTGATAATCTTATCATCACTGACCTTGCCCGTCCCAAATGTTTCAACTGAAATGGAGACAGGACGCGCAACACCAATCGCATAGGCGATCTGAATCTCACAGCGGTCAGCTAGGCCCGCTCCGACAACATTTTTGGCCACATAGCGCGCGGCATAAGCCCCGGACCGGTCAACCTTCGTAGGATCTTTTCCGGAAAACGCCCCGCCACCATGTCTAGCCATACCGCCATAGGTGTCAACGATAATTTTTCTGCCGGTAAGTCCTGCATCACCCTGAGGCCCGCCAATCACAAATCTGCCCGTCGGGTTGATATAATAACGGGTATTCTCATCCAGCATTTCAGATGGAACCACTGGTCTTACGACATGCTCCAGAAGATCGTTTTTGATCTGCTCCTGGGAAACCTCAGGATGATGCTGGGTCGAAATTACAATCGTATCGATTCTTTTGGGTTTTCCGTCCTCGTATTCAACGGTAACCTGCGTTTTGCCGTCAGGTCTTAAATAGTTCAGCACTTCCGCCTTACGGATTTCAGCCAGCCTGCGGGCCAGCTTATGCGCAAGATCAATCGGCACCGGCATGAATGTTTCGGTTTCGTTTGTCGCATAGCCAAACATCATCCCTTGGTCTCCTGCACCGATCTCACTGATGTCTTCTTCGGATATTTTTGCCTCCAATGCTTTGTTAACGCCTAAGGCAATATCACTGGACTGCTCTCCAATCGAGGTCAGCACCGCACATGTATCCGCGTCAAAGCCATACTTGGCTCTCGTATATCCGATCTGTCTGATGGTTTCCCTTACGACTCTTGGAATATCCACATAACAATGGGTGGTAATCTCGCCGCTTACCAGAACCAGCCCGGTTGTCACAGATGTTTCACAGGCAACTCTTGCTTCTCTGTCCTGACACAGGACGGCATCAAGAATTGCATCCGAAATTTGATCGCATATTTTGTCGGGATGTCCTTCGGTAACAGATTCTGAGGTAAATAATTTGTAACCCATCCAAAATCACTCCTTTGATCCAATACCTTTGTTCAAGGAAATCTCTTGCACCAACCTTCTGGCGACATCCAGCTTGCTCATTTTGGGCAGATCTATTTTTCTGCCATCGGGATAAAGAAAACTAACAATATTGGTATCTGTGCCAAAACCTGCGCCAGGTGCTGTGACATCATTGACTACAAGCATATCAGCCTTTTTGCGTTTCAACTTTTCCAGACCGTTTTCAATCACATTTTGGGTCTCGGCAGCAAAGCCAACCAAGTACTGGTGCTTCTTCCGAGCTCCCAAAGCTGACAGAATATCTGGATTCGGAACTAATTCTAGGATAACAGACTCTCCGTCTTTTTTGATCTTTTGCTCATTGCGGACTGCAGGTCGAAAATCAGCAACAGCAGCTGCTTTGACGACGATATCCTGTTCCGCATATCGTGTCATAACTTCCAGATACATCTCTTCCGCTGAAATAATCCGGACCGTTTCCACACCGAATGGGGGAAGAAGATCCGAGGGGCCGCTGACCAGGGTCACCTGTGCGCCTGCCTCAGCAAACGCCTCAGCAATTGCATAGCCCATGCGGCCTGAGCTGTAATTTCCAAGATATCTGACCGGATCAAGTTCCTCGCGGGTGCCGCCGGCCGTAACTAGCACTTTCCGGCCTTTCATGATTTCCCGGTTTAACATAAAATTCTGAAGGAAATCAATGATCTCCGCAGGCTCACTCATCCTGCCGTCGCCTTCTGTCCCGCAGGCCTGGAAGCCTCTGGCTGGTCCAATCAGATGAATCCCCCGCTGCTGAAGAATCCCCAGATTCTGCTGCGTCGCAAGGTGATGATACATAGCATGATTCAT
Organism: Dehalobacter sp.; assembly: GCA_023667845.1. NCBI lineage: Bacteria > Bacillati > Bacillota > Clostridia > Eubacteriales > Desulfitobacteriaceae > Dehalobacter > Dehalobacter sp. Next base: position 120,190 of record JAMPIU010000125.1, read on the forward strand.
AGCCGGTGCCACAAAGATTGGATTATTGACAGCCAGCAAGACGGTAGAAAGAAAATCATCAGCAAGACCGACAGCCATCTTCGCAATGATATTGGCTGTCGCCGGAGCGATTAAGGCGATGTCTGCCTTCTGGGCCAGAGAAATATGTTCAATGTTCCACATTTTAGGTTCCGTGAACATTTCCGTATAAACCGGCTGTCCTGATATGCTTCTAAATGTCAAAGGCGCAACGAGCTCTGTGGCTGATTTTGTCATCACGACAGAGACCTCTGCACCGCTTTTCACCAGTCTGCTGGCGATGTCGACCGCTTTGTAGGCAGCAATACTGCCTGTTACGCCCAGAAGCACACGTTTACCGCAAAGCATCTGACGTTACCTTATCAAAAAAGTCAGGATAGACTTTTCCGTCTGCAATCTCAAGCAAAGCCCTGCTAACAGGTTTTGTATCTTTAAATTCACTTGCATCCAAATTGTTCATGAGTACCCTGGCCCTTTTGGCAGCTGCCACCACTAGGGTATATTTACTGTCTGCCTGGGACATCAGAACATCCAAAGAAGGCTGCTTCATCGTTATTCCTCCTTCAAATTAGAACGACTTTAAAATTATTACGGCTTTGAACTCACCCGGCATTTTTCTGCAATCATAATACTCTTAAGCTTTTCTACTGCAGTGCCAATTTCGTCGTTCTCAACAGCATAATCATAATCCTTCATATTTTTCATTTCCTGAACGGCTTGTGCCAGTCTGCGCTGCACGACCTCAGGTGTTTCCGTTCCTCTTCCGTAAAGCCTTTCAGCCAGCTCTTCCAGGGAAGGCGGAACAATGAAAATAAACACACCATCCGGAAAAGCCTTTTTGACAATTTTTGCTCCCTGCATATCGATTTCCAGTAAGATGGTCTTGTTCCTCTTCAGGACACTTTCCACATGAAATCTTGGGGTTCCATACAGGTTTTCGCAAAACTCTGCCCATTCCAGGAACTCATTGTTCTCGACCATTTTAAAAAATTCATCCCTAGAACGGAAATAGTATTCTTTTCCCTCTGTTTCTCCCGGTCTTGGTGCCCTGGTCGTTACGGAAACAGAATATTCTAGATCGCCGCACTCGGTAAAAAGCCGCTTACACAGCGTTCCTTTTCCAACTCCTGCAGGACCTGAAACCACAATCAGCAGCCCTTTGTCTTCCATTTTAATCAACCGGATCCTCATTACTGGATTCTTTGGCGGTCAGACGATGGGCAACCGTTTCAGGCTGAACAGCCGACAAAATCACGTGGTGGCTGTCACACATAATGACGGCACGCGTTCTTCGCCCATAGGTGGCATCGATGAGCATTCCTGTATCGCGCGCTTCCTGAATGATCCGTTTAATAGGTGCTGATTCCGGACTTACAATCGAGATAATTCTGTTGGCCGATACAATATTGCCAAATCCTATATTAATTAGTTTGATATCCAATTCCTTATACCTCCCATATTCAATACGCTGCATATCGGCGTTATTACTGCTCTTTTCATCGTGTTACTCGATATTCTGAACCTGTTCCCGGATTTTCTCCAATTCACTTTTTCCCTGAACAATGATATGTGAAATCTCCAGATCATTTGCCTTAGACCCGATGGTATTGATCTCTCTGTTCATTTCCTGAATCAGAAAATCCAGTTTCCGTCCAATCGGCTCATTGGTTGAAAAGGCTTTGGTAAATTGTTCAAAATGACTCCCGAGCCTGACGAGCTCTTCCTCAATAGAAGACCTGTCGGCAAAAATGGCAACTTCGGTAATCAGTCTGGCTTCATCCAGCGAAGTGTCCGCCAGAAGCGCCGCAAGCCTTTCCTTCAATTTTTCCTGATATTCCACGACAACCTGCGGCGCTCTTACAGTTACTTGATCAACCATTCCGGAAAGGTCATCTAATTTTTTCAGCAAATCCTTGGCCAGTCTCTCCCCTTCAGTCCTGCGCATTTGAATTAACTGGTTCAGGGCCTCCTGTAAAGCCATATTGAGATATGGCCACAAGGCTTCGGCATCCATCTCTTCGTTTTCAACGCTGAGTACTTCAGGGAGTGAAACCAGACTAAAAAGATCGCTTTTATAAGCGGTATTGAGCAAATTTGCCAATTCCTTCAGAGAATTATCATACGACAGCACTAAATCTTTGTCAACCTTAACTAATCTCTTTTTTTCTTCCGTTTCCTTGATATTCACGTAAATATCAATGCGGCCCCGCTGGACTTTTTCCTGCACGGCTTTCCGGAAACGCTCCTCGATGATATTCAGGTTTCTGGGCAGTTTCACCAGGACTTCAAGGAAACGGTTGTTTACAGATTTCATTTCTACTGAGATCTGAACTCCAAGTTCCTGAGCTTCCCCTCTGCCAAAACCAGTCATACTATTTGCCAATTTCCTCAACTCCTTAACGACAATATACCACTCTTTTGTTCTTAAGGGCAAGAATACTATGCTTTGCTCCCTTTACATGCGTTTTAGAGTTATACAAGGTACCAGAAAGAAAAAATTGAGGAGACAAACAGCTCCTCGGTTAAATCACGTTCTCAAGCAGTAGATTGCTTCATCCTACCTAATAGCTTTATACTATCCTGGTCCTTATCCTTTCAATGGCCCTCGCCGTATTCTCCCTAGTGTTGAAAGCCGTCAGACGGAAGAATCCTTCTCCGCTCGCACCGAATCCGGCTCCAGGTGTTCCGATAACATTTGCCTCTTTCATCAGCTTGTCAAAGAATTCCCAGGATCCTAACTGTCCCGGTGTTTTTAGCCAGATATATGGTGCATTCACACCGCCAAAGACGGTATATCCCGCTTTTTCGAGACCAGCCCGGATAATTGCGGCATTATCCATATAATAATCAATGGTTTCTTTGACCTGTTGTTTCCCTGCCTCAGAAAATACGGCAGCAGTGGCAGCCTGGATCGGATAAGATACTCCATTGAATTTTGTGGTCTGCCTTCTAAGCCATAATTTATTCAGACTGTGCGCTTCCCCTTTGGAATCATAGACCATGACTTCCTTTGGAACGATGGTATATGCGCAGCGAGTCCCGGTAAAACCAGCCGTCTTGGAAAAACTCCTGAATTCCACGGCCACTTCGCGCGCACCTTCGATTTCAAAAATACTATGGGGAACACCGTCTTCCCGAATGAAAGCTTCGTACGCAGCATCAAATAAGATGATGGCCTTATGATCGCGTGCATAATCGACCCATTTCTTCAGTTCTTCAGCCGAAAGTGTCGTTCCAGTCGGATTATTCGGATAGCACAGGTAGATCATATCTGCTTTCGTGCTGGGAAGCGCCGGTTTCAGTCCATTTTCCTGATTACAGGGAAGATAAACGATTCCTTCAAACTGCCCTTTGTCGTTGTTATAAATACCGGTACGTCCAGCCATGACATTGCTGTCCACATAAACCGGATAAACCGGGTCTGTAACAGCCAAGATATTGCCCATTCCAAATATCTCCTGGAAATTGGCGGTGTCCGTCTTGGCCCCGTCACTGATAAACACTTCGTTAACTGCCAGGTCGACACCGCGGGGCTTGAAATCGTGCTCAATGATTTTTTCAATCAGGAACTCATATCCCTGTTCTGGGCCATATCCTCTAAAGGTTTTCTGCTGGCCCATTTCATCGACTGCCTGATGCATTGCTTCGATAACGGCTGGCGGAAGCGGACGGGTTACATCACCAATACCCATTTTTATCAAGTCACAGTCCGGATTTTCCTGTCTGAACTGCTTTTCCCGGCGGGCTATTTCCGAAAAGAGATAGCTTCCAGGCAGTTTAAGATAATTTTCATTGACAAAAGCCATTCTATTCACTCTCCTGTAAATATGTAGTTATAATCCCCTGATGTAGTCCTTCCTATTGCAGTCATTCAAGTATGGGATATCTTATGATTCAAGCGTACTTCCGCGGAAAACATAGACTGCTGGACCCGTCATGTGGACCTGTTGACCTTCCTGCCATTCAATCTTCAGGTCCCCCCCGGGCAAATGAACGATCACGGTTCTGTCGGTTCTACCAGTCAGCACTGCTGCAACCACAGATGCGCAGGCTCCCGTTCCGCAGGCCAGCGTTGGTCCGGCTCCGCGTTCCCATACCTTGACGGTTATTTCACCTAAATTATCTACTTTGACAAACTCCACATTTGTTTTTCTCGGAAACAGCGGGTGTTTCTCGATCGCAGGACCCAGCGTTTCAAATGGAAGCAATTCCAAGTCCTCGGTAAAAATAATACAATGCGGATTTCCCATCGATACCGCCGAAAAAATATATTCCTGCCCGGCAGCCTCAAGTTTTTGGTTAAGTGCAGTATCCGTTCCGGCCAAAACAGGTATCTTAACGGGATCAAGACACGGCTCGCCCATGTTAACCGTAACATGGTGTACAGCTCCCTGGCAGATCTCCAGTTTGACATTCAGAACTCCAGCCAGCGTTTCTACCTTAAGTGAATCTCTCTGAATGTAACCGGCTTCATAAACATATTTGGCAAAACAGCGTATGCCATTGCCGCACATCTCCGGTTCAGAACCGTCCGGATTAAATATCCTCATCCTTGCATCGGCTACATCGGAAGACAGAATTACAATAAGACCGTCACCACCGATGCCAAACTGTCTATGGCAAAGCTGGACAGCGGTTTCGGCATAATCCATACCTGTCTGAAAAAGAAAATGATCCAGGCAGATAAAATCGTTTCCCAGACCATGCATTTTCACAAAATCCATAAAGGGTTCTCCTCTCGCTGCCTTTTACAGAGTCTGTTCAAAAGTGACCTAATCGACAAAGGCCCATGGGCCTGCGCCAGCCAAGTTTCTTTAAGAATACTATGAGAACAGCAAAGGGTCAATATTTTTGTCTGAAGTATACATAATGTATGTTTCCATTATCGTAGATTAATTCGCAGGTCCCGTAAGCTGTAATAATACGTAGCTATGTTCGAGTTAGTCTCCATAATGGATGGCCGCTTTCTGTTTATTGTATCATCTTTGACACAAAATCCCGCGCTGCGCAATCCATGCTCCGCTTAGTGCTGGCCATCCATTACGGAGACATATTTTAGAGTTAGTGAACGCTTTTCTTGAAGCTAAAATTGGGGCTGGATTTAGCTGGCTGATATCTGTTCCGAATAAGTCGTGTCAGGCCGATGATTAAGCTTGGTCCGCAGGCAGCCACCAGAATGACAAACCATTGCCAGCCGACCAGCGCTGTTGTTTTGAAAATTGCCTGCAAAGCCGGAAGATAGATTACCGATAGCTGCATGATAACAGAGATTGCTACTGCCACAACCAGCAATGGATTGGAAAATATACCAACCTCAAAGATTCCGCGGCGTTCCGACTTGCAGTCAAAGACATGGAAAAGCTGAGAAAAAACAAGCGTGGTAAACGCCATGGTCCGTGCCGCTAAAAGGCCGACGCCATACCATAAACCAATAACAAATACAAAGAGTGTCGCTAAACCAATAATCGTTCCCCTGATTAGAATTTTTTGTCCTAATCCCCGTGCAAACACACTTTCCTCCGGCTGACGCGGAACCCTCTTCATGATATCCGGCTCTGTTCCATCCACTCCCAAAGCCATCGCCGGCAAACCGTCCGTAACCAGATTGACCCAGAGAATTTGTATCGGCAGCAAAGGCAGCGGTAGCCCTGTAAGCGTTCCCAGAAACATGGTCAGCACTTCTCCGAGATTGCAGGAAAGAAGGTACCGGATAAACTTTCGGATATTGTCATAAATTCCTCTTCCTTCTTCGACCGCTGCGACGATCGCCGAAAAATTGTCATCAGAGATTACCATAGCCGAGGCCTCTTTGGTGACATCGGTTCCGGTCTGCCCCATGGCGACCCCAATATCAGCTTCTTTCACAGCGGGGGCATCATTGACGCCGTCTCCGGTCATCGCTACAATTTGGCCGTTCTTTTTTAAAGCCCTGACGATTCTAAGCTTATCCCTTGGTGCGACCCGGGCAAACACCGAAATATTCATGACCATGTTGCTTAGATCTTCATCTGTCATTTGATCAAGTTCTATTCCGGTAACGACCCGTTCATTAAATCCGTGAATGATCCCGAGTTCTTTCGCGACAGCCTGCGCCGTCAGCTTATGGTCCCCGGTAATCATGACCGGCTTGATCCCGGCAGCCTGACATACTTTTATCGCTTTCACCGCACTCGTACGTGGCGGATCGATCATCCCGGTCAAACCCAGGAATATTAGATCATTTTCCACATCACCGTTTGGTTCGCCACGCCGGACATCTTTCAGCCCAAGTGCCAGAACCCTGAGTGCATGCGATGCCATCTCGTCATTGTAAAACAGAATTTGCTTTCTTCTTTCGGAGGTCAGCTCCACCACGCCATCCTTTGTCATCTCCCGCGAGCATAGTCCCAGAACAACATCCGGAGCTCCTTTGACGTAGGCTTTATATTCCTCTTTATTCTTATAAATAACCGTCATCCGTTTCCGTTCCGATTCAAAAGGGATTTCCGCAACCCTTTGTTCCTTCCGTTCCAAAGCCTCCCGCCAGACTCCCGCTTTGGCGGCCGCAACCAGAAGGGCGCCTTCCGTCGGATCACCTTCGATTCCCCAGATGCTGTCCTGACTTTTGCCTCTGAAAAGCCCTGCCACCTGAATTCCTTTCTTCGTTAATACAGCATTATTGCACAGGGCTGCACACCTGAGCAGTTCTTTCAGAGGGCCTTTATCCTTATACGGGTCAGCGCCATGATAATCGCCTTTGGGGTCATAGCCCTGGCCCGTCAGCGTAATGACCTGGTTATCGCAGAAAATCCGCCGGACCGTCATTTCATTTTGAGTTAGCGTTCCGGTCTTATCTGAGCAGATTACAGTCGCGCAGCCCAGGGTCTCCACAGCCGGAAGCTTTCGGATTACTGCGTTGCGTTTGACCATCCGCTGCACACCGATTGCCAGCGCAACCGTAACAATTGCCGGAAGACCTTCAGGGATTGCAGCGACTGCCAGAGATACTCCGGCAAAAAACATCTTTTCGAAGCTTTCCCCTTGTAAAATTCCTGTCACCACGACAACAACACAGACGGCAAGACTGATCGTGACCAACCATTTCCCAAGCTGGGCCAGCCTTTTTTGCAGAGGCGTCTCTTCCTCGTTCACCTCCTGAATCATTCCGGCAATCATCCCCATCTCAGTATTCATGCCTGTGGCTATAACGATCCCAAGTCCTCTTCCGTTCACAACCACGGTTCCCATATAGCCCATGTTTTTTCGGTCGGCAACCGGACTGTATTCGTCAATCAAAGGCTGGTTCATTTTAGCGACCGGTTGGGATTCTCCGGTCAGCGCTGATTCTTCCACACGGATGTTCGAGGTCTTCAGCCATCGGATATCGGCAGGTATCCGGTCACCTGCTTCCAGCATAAGGATGTCCCCCGGAACCAAGCCGGAAGCAGGTACCTTTTCCGTCCTGCTATTACGCAGAACTATCGCCTCCGGTGCAGTCAAGGAACGCAGCGATTCCATGGACCTTTCAGCCTTGTATTCCTGAATAAAGCCGAGCACTGCATTTAGAAAAACAATAGCCAGAATGGTTACTGCGTCCGCAATTTCCCCCAGCAGACCTGAAATAAGCGTAGCAACCATCAGCACCAGAACCATGAAATCCTTAAACTGACCCAAAAATAAGAAAACCGGGTTAACCCCTTTTTTTACAACCAGAGAATTCGGACCAAATTCTGCCAGCCGCCGGCTGACTTCCCTATCACTAAGACCCTTTTCAGGATCTACTTCAAATCCTTTGCATATTTCTCCGCAGGTTAATATGTGCCATACTTGCCGCTGCATTTCTTGCTCCTCCTTTTCATTTCCATTAGTACATGCTATTCGGCCTGTCCAGAAAAAATTCCCGGATTTGTGTTATACTGATATTGAATTTTGTTGACTAACCCTGCCTAGAAAACATTTGAGTTTGAAGGAGTTAACGATATGGCCCTTGACAGTATTACACTCTATCATCTATTGAAAGAGCTTGAGCCGGTTCTGGTTGGAACGCGTATTGATAAAATTCAGCAGCCTGAAAAAGAGGAGGTCCATCTTCTACTGCGGAGTCCCGGAAAAAATTTGCGTCTGCTGTTAAATGCCGGCAGCACTTCCGCCAGACTGCATCTGACTGAGCAAAATAAAAAAAATCCTGTCTCACCTCCGATGTTCTGCATGATTCTACGCAAACATCTCGAAGGCGGCAAGATTATCGGGATCAGTCAGTTCGGACTGGAACGCATCATTACCCTGACCGTACAGAATTACAATGAAAGAGGCGATCTTCAAGATTATCAGCTTATCCTGGAAGTCATGGGCAAGCACAGCAATTTGATTTTAGTCGATCCTCAGACCAATATTATTCTGGACGGAATCAGACGGTATTCCCATCTCCTGAGCAGGCACCGGGAAGTGCTTCCCGGAAGATTGTATATCTCGCCGCCTTCCCAGCATAAAGCCGAAGCTGTCAGCGATGAACAAAAATGGATGTCAGTCATCCTCGGGTACCCGCTTGACCGAAAAGTCTGTGATGTCCTGGTGAATCTGTTTGACGGTATCAGCCCTGAACTGGCCAAAGAGCTTGTTCTGAGGGCTTGTCTTGAGCTAGATGTGCTTCTTGACAACTGCGGGCAAATTGACCTGAGCCGTCTTTTCCAGGCTTATTCCTTTTTCCTGCTGGCCAAACAGGATACAGCCGCTGATCCGTGCGTATATTATCAGTCCGGACGGGACAAGAACATGCCGGCTGCTTTTACCTTTATTCCGTATGTGCAGTACGAAGATCTCAAACTTCAGAAAACACCGTTCCTAAATGACGCGGTAGATTTGTATTACACCCAAAGAATGACCAGTCAGAAGAATGAGTCCAAAAAAGGCTCGCTCCGTAAGGTTGTCCAGGATCATTTTATGCACGTCAGCAAGAAAGACGGCATCTATCACGAGACAATCTCCAAGGCTCAAAAAGGGCTAAAAGCTCAAAAACTAGGAGAACTTTTGACGGCCAATCTCTATCAGCTTTCACCGGGTATGAAGGAAGTTACCGTAGAAGACTATACCGATCCCGATTATAAACCTGTTACCATTGCGCTTGACCCAAACCTGACCGGCATTGATAATGCACAGCGCTACTACAAGACCTACAATAAGGCCAAAGCAACAATCAGAAAAACTGAACCATTGCAAGAAGCTGCCCAGGAAGAAATGAATTATCTTCAGACGCTCGCTTTAAGCATTGACCAGGCTGAAGACGACATCGAACTCAATGAAATCTATCAGGAGCTGATTGATCAAGGGTATATCTCCAAAAAACAGGATAAGCATGTGACGAAAAAGAAACAGTCTGCTGGAAAAGAACAGAATTCCTTTTCTCAGCCACATGTCTATCTGTCTAGAAGCGGCAAAACCATTTTGGTCGGACGCAACAATAAGCAAAATGACCGGATGACCTGGCGGGAAGCGAGATCAAGTGATCTTTGGCTTCACGTCAAAAACATTCCGGGTTCCCATGTCATCGTTCCTTTGACCGAAGATGAAGAGTTTCCGGACGACAATACGCTACTCGATGCTGCGGCACTGGCTATTTATTTCAGTCAGGCCAGGGGGTCAACCCATGTCCCAGTCGATTATACCCACGTGCGGCAAATTAAAAAACCCCGGGGGGCTAAACCCGGGATGGTTGTTTATGAGCAAAACTGGTCTCTCCTGCTGACGCCGGAGCCGGATGCTATCGAGCGGCTCCTAGCTACCGAACAATAGATAACTCGATAATCAGCATTCAATAGCTAGAGAAACCTTCGCAAATACCATAAAATAGACTCCGTAATACGTAGCCAGCGTCAGCGGAGCACGATGCGGAGCGCGGCTTTTTGTGCCAAGGAGAGAACAACAGCCGAAAGCGGCTATGTATTATGGAGTCCTAGCTAAATATTCACAGTTTTTACTTGTTTCGGTCTATTTTATTCCCCGGCTCCCAGGTTTCTCCCACGGGATACCCTGCTTGCAAAGCGGGCAATCATCCGGCTCATAAGCTTCAATATTCATCTGGATCAAGCTGTGCAGCAAGAGTCCGTCAAAATCCGCTTTGCCGCCACTACGGTCCACAAGCACGCCTACACCGACCGGAACTGCACCGGCCTCCTTGACAATATTGATGACTTCTTTGACCGATCCGCCGGTTGTGATAACATCTTCGACTACGAGGACTTTTTCGCCAGGTTCAAGCTTGAATCCTCTCCTGAGCGCCATTTCCCCATTCTGTCTTTCAGTAAAGATTGCTTTGACGCCTAAGTTCCGGCCAACCTCATGGGCGACGACAATCCCGCCCATCGCAGGACCAATAACGGTTTCGATCTCCATTCCTTCAAACTTTCCGGCCAGCTCCTTCCCAAGAACCGCAGCCTTCCTCGGATACTGAAGTACCTGGGCGCACTGCATATAACGCGCGCTGTGTTTCCCTGAAGTAAGAAGAAAATGACCTTGAAGCAGCGCTCCGGTCTCCTTGAAAATATCGAGAATGTCATTTTCATTTAATCTTTCAGTCGCTGAATGATCAGACACGTTTATTCCACCTTCCAAAATGTGATTTCTGAATTTATCCAGAGAATACCAGTAAAATAACATTTTACATGTATTATGGCACTTAAAATATTCTACCACATTGATTCAGAAAAAAGGAACTATTTTGGTGTGGAATCTATCTTAACTTTTGTTCTGTTCATTTGCGAAAGGAGCATTCCCGTGAATATGAGTAC
>JAMPIU010000126.1 GCA_023667845.1 Dehalobacter sp.
ATAATTCAGACATGCGGCTGGTTCAAGCGAATAGAATTAACCGAGTGATCTTATTCTGAAAAGCCGAAGGAGCTGCTGATGCTTGTCCCCGTCTGTTTTACTTTTTTAGGCCTGATGCTATTATTGACAGGAATAAAAATTCTTAGAGATGGCCTGGAAAAATTCACAGGGTCTTATTTTCAGCTCGTTCTGCAGAGATTCACCGCAACCACCGCGAGAGGATTCATCAGCGGCATTCTGGCGACAAGTATCTTGCAATCGAGCACAGCGCTGACCGTAATGGCAATTTCCTTTGTTGATGCCGGTTTGTTAAGCTTCCAAAATACGCTCGGACTAATCCTCGGAAGCAATATTGGCAGTACGGTAACGCCCCAGCTTTTGTCTTTGCCGCTCAAGGATTTTGCCATATGGCTGATTCCGCCTGGATTTTTAGGGTTCTGGCTGCTGAAAGGCAAAGTAAAATTCTTTTGCTATGCGTTGGCCGGCTTAGGCCTGATGTTTTTCTCCCTTTCCGTTTTGGAATCCGCGATGATCCCGCTTGCCTCGACCTCATATTTTCAAGAACGTCTGCTCCATCTGAACAGCAGCTATCTTGAAAGCATTGTGGCAGGTACCGTTCTCTCGGCAGCCCTGCATTCTTCAAGTGCAACGGCAGGCCTTGTGATGGTTTTAACAGAAAGAGGTTGGCTTGATCTGCCAACCTCCCTTGCTTTTATTTTTGGAGCCAATATCGGGACCTGCTTCACCGCTTTGATTGTCTCAGCTTTTACCTCTAGATCCGCTCAATGGGTTGCGTTATTTCATGTATTCGTTAACGTTTTTGGCGTTTTGATGTTTTACCCGCTTCTGGATCCGCTGACCGAGGTGATCAGGTTTCTCGGGGGAAGCCTAAGCCGCCAGATCGCCAACGGACATACAATTTTTAACATCCTGTCTTCGCTTATGGTTCTTCCTCTGCTGCCCTATATCAGCCGATCACTGGCCAGATCCCGTTAGCGCGTACTGCCGTCCCATCTTAGCTTTCCAACCTGAAGGTTCCCTTTGTCCCTGAAAACATCAACTTTTTGAGCCGGTTCATCAATCTTGATCAGCTCTTTGCCAATAAAAATTTTAATATTGGCGTGGCAGAACTCGATATTGATATGGCTGTCTTTGGATGCCTTGATTGTCGTGGCACTGATATTCGAGCCGCCAAGTTCCCAAATGTAAACATCACCCGAGCAACTGATCTCGCCGCCGCGGCAGACACCATGGATTTTCATACCGCCTTCAATTTTTAAAATGGAATTGTACACGCCTTTGTGGCAGAAGAAATCGCCGGCGCAGCTGATTTCAGAGTTCTGGACATAACTGACGTCACAGAGAACACTGGCCGAGGCGGCCAGTCCTTTGGTGGCCATGAAGAAACCTACAATCTTCAGGGCATTTTTAAGATAAAGCGTATCTTTAAGCTGAAGCGGTCCTAATCCGATCATAAAATGCTTCACCGAACGTATCGCCTGATCAAGCTCCGGGGATACAAACCCGCGTTCCTGGCTGTTAAGCAGTCTCTCCAGCTCTTCAACCTTCTTTGGCAATTGTTGAAAATTCTTCTCCAGGATGACCTTGAACAGCTGGCCAACACTCGTATTGGCGGATACTCCCTGCAGCTGCTCAATCTGATGAACACAGAGCGTAAGCTCTTCACAGACTTCCTGCATGGTTTTGATAAACTCGGATCTAGAGACATGTTTCTCTCCGACAAGTATTTTACTGGCTATAATATTATTTCTTACTGCCAGTCCCGTTTCTGCTTTAATATCAGCGCCTGAGATAGAACCCTGTACTTTGACTGTGCCAGAGGAATGAATATACAGTCCGTCCGCAACATTGCCCCCGATAAACACATCGCCTGGAAAGTCGATGCTTCCGGTGCTCAGATCAACATCTTTGTTTTGAATAAACGCGTTTTCAACTAAGTATGTATTTTTATTGACCCTTACCGGTGTACCGGAACAGGAGGCTTTAACTTCCATATTCTCAGTCAGATAGACATTCTTCTTCATTGTAATCATGAAGTCTTTGATTTTATCAACCTGAGTGGCTTTTCCGAAAATGTTCGTACCAGGGACCCCTTCTTTACCCGGGATCTTTCTGGCCAGAATATCATCCTTCTGGCAAAGGACAATCTTACAGGCGAAATAATCAATTTTTTCTTCATTACTTTCTTCATTCTGAAATACGGGTTCACCAACATAGTCGATTAACTGGGGCTGAACAGTTGGAATCGGCAGGGTTGCTTCAGCGATGACAATTTCGCTTTCACCATTGACTACCATAAAATCCGCCCAAAGATTGCTTTTTATTCCATAAACAATTCCTTTGTCATTGATTTCTTTTATCAGGTTTGCTTCCGTTGGCAGCTCATCAGGTTCAGGGGAAGCATTAAAGGAAACATGTTGTTCCAGTACAAGCTGCGAATAATTTGGGAGAGAATTGGCCAGGACAAATTTACCCGCACAGGCATGTCTGACTCTCGCGACAGCTTTGCTGCCATCCGGCTCAACTGAGATTTTCCAGGATAGTTCGCCCTGCTGGACCAAAGGATAGAATTCAAAGGTATCGCCTTTATTAACAGGCATTTCGTATCCAATCTCGTTGCCCAGCATAAATAATTTTCCGGCATGCGGATAAGGAACGATGCTTTGAACCCGCGATCCGGGATAAATCGAATATTTGACTTGATCCCAGAGGACCCGAGTATCTTCCTCCTGGGTGTCTTCCTGCGGAAAATTTTGTTTGTCCGGATCCGGCAAAATTACGTTTACCTTATAGAGCCTGCTGAAGACTCCCGGTTTCTCTATGGTTTCTATCTGCAGCTCTTCAGGATCACAGCCCCATTCCCGAGACCATTTCTCTCTGATTTCTTCCAACGTTTTACCTGTTGCAATCATTTCTTTCATGGCCCGCACTCTCCTTAAACAACCTGGAAAAATAGTCTGATTTTAAAAACAAAACGTGTAGGACTTTAGTCCTAAAAATCGCATATATTAAATAAAAGTATTAAAATAATAACGAAAATAAGCCAAAAAATTATCTTTAAAATTACAATTTTTTTAAAAAAAGAATACTGTAATAGCATAATTACAGTATTTTATGATTATTCTCTCTCATTTTACTGACTATTTCGATATTTGTCTACAAGAGAATTATTCAGGAATGATTAATAGCTTTGTTTCCTTCGTCTTGTTATCTGAAGCATTGCCATTGTCCAAATTACTTTCACCCTGGCCCAGGCTGTTGCCCTGGTCCGGACTGCCCGTACCCTGTCCAATGTCCGTACCGGTTCCGCCGCCTGTTTCTGTACTTCCGTCATTCAGCTCTGTTCCGGACGAACCCTCACTGCTCCCGCTCGTACTGCCCGAGTCATCGTGACCTGGAGATGCGGTGCCGTTTGGATCTGAAGAGCTTCCGGGTACCGTGATATGGGACTGCAGTTCCGGGCTCAGCAGGTCGAGGACTGTCCCGTCGATGGTTATATCGGTGGTAATCCCGAGCAGAAGATTCTTAGCCACTTGTTTGGCATGATCGGGATTGACTTCCCAGTAACTGATATTGTCAAGATAAAGTCCATAGCCAGGCAGTGTTTGATTCACCATGTTTGAACTGTCGAAAGCCGCGGCTGCCTTGGATAGTCTTAGAATATCCGCGAGTTT